>JAQGOT010000300.1 GCA_028293465.1 Pedosphaera sp.
CAACGTTACAAGCAACTCGGCCAGCAGCAGAAGATAGCCGATGAACAGTTGCAGGCGGCGGAGATGAATCAAGATGCGGCTATGAACTGGGGCTACTGGGGCCCGGGGGGCATGTGGTAGCAGGCGCGGCGGCGGACAGGGTTGTCGATCTCCGTAAAAAAACCGTGAGGGCGCCGTTCCATGCCGTAAGCAGTATCATCGCTCCAGGCTGTGACTCGCCATCACCTCGCCGAGTTCCTGCTGAATCCATTCCTTGGAAAGCCCAAACTCTTCGAGAGTGTATTCGTGCTTGCTCTTGAAGGCGCGCTGGCGTTGCGTGGCGGCTTCCAGGCGGGCGCGATAGACCTCCGACATGGACCAGCCGAAGTGGGTGTAAATCTTCTCTATGGCTGCGTGCGGATCCCGCACCAGGTCGCGGTAATCCATGCAATAAGCTTGCCGGGGATTGACGCGGCGGCGAAAGGCGAAGAGATGTTTGTACCACTCCACCGCCAGGCGGGCGTAGGCCTTGGCTACCGGGCCATTTCTGGCAATCTCGGGAGAATGGGCCTGCCAGACCGGCACAAAGAGGCTGACATGCGAGGCCACCGAGCGGTAGGGATGGCGAACGATGGTGATAAATTTTGCGTCGGGAAATTCCTCCAGCAGCGACTCCACGGCCCCGGAGGACTGCGTGGCTTTGGACAACAGCGTTTTGGTCGGGCCATTGGCATAGAGGTGGCGCTGCAGGCAACTGCGGTAATAGCGCATCAGCTTGCGGCGTTCACCGGGAAGGAGTGCGTCCGGGAAGCCGGCTTCCCACAACTCGTCGATGAACGGGAACAGCAGGTAAATGGCTTCGGATTGGAATGCATACAGAAATAAAGCATCATCCTCTTCCGGCTGATTCAGGCGCATCGTGTGCAGGCCGTCCCAGCCGCCAAACCATTTCTTTTCGCACCAGTTGAGGACTCTCCGACACGGAGCGCCGAGTTTGCCGTCGAGCCATATCAGGCCGTCGCAGAGCCGCTGGCAGCACACTGCCGGAAAAATGGTTTGATACAGCTTCAGATGCACAAACCGCTGGTCGTCCAGGCTGAGCAGCTTTTGCAACAGGGTCGTCCCACTGCGCGGAGGCGCGACGATGAAGACCGGGCCAGCAACCGCTTGCCGCCGGAAGGGCCTGAACAAGAGGTGGTCCAAGGCGCGTCCGAGGCCCACCAGCAGCAAGAACAGCAGGAACAACCCGCTGAAAAAGAGCACGTAACACCACCGCCGCAGTCGAAAGGGAGCCCGGATCAGGGCCAGATACTCGGCTCTCAGAAACAGTTTGTAGTTGAAATACATTTTTCCTGCGCCTGGCAGGTTCGTCGGGGCTTGGGTGAGCCGGAATCCAACATCTGGAACAAATCTAAAACCCGATGGTTGTCAGAACGCAAACCGGCTTGCGTGACAATGTCGAATTTTCATCATTTGGATTCGAATCGGATTGCGCAGGTGTGTTATCGACCTTTAACCGCATCTGATGTATCCTCCAACTCGCAAGCTGACCTGAATGACCTTCAATACCACAACCACAATCCGGTTGTTGACGATCACCTCCCTGGTCGGACTTCTTTTCGCCGTGGGGTTGCGATTGAACTGGGCTCAGGTGGTAAATTCGCTTCGAGGCAGTCGCCTCGGTTGGATTCTGCCGGTCAATTTTCTGTTCGTGCCGGCATTGACCGTCGGGGTGGCACGCGGGCTTGGGATTCCAACCGATATTGCCGTTGGAATGGTCTTGCTGGCGGCCGCACCCTTTGCTCCCGTGGTTCCGATTTTCACGAAAATGGCCGGAGGCGATGTGGCCCTCGCCGGGGCTTTGACAGCATTGTTTCCCTTCTGCTCGGCCTTCCTCACGCCGCTGATCTGCGAATTGAGCCTGAGACCACTGCTGGGAACCGGATTGCTCAAGTTCAACTTTCTGGCCATCCTCATCGTGCTCGTTTCGACGATCACCCTGCCGCTGGCTGCGGGGGTGGTTTTCGGTCATTACCTGCCGGCGTTTGCGCGGAGGCTGTTGCGGCCGTTGGAAATCATTTCCCAAGCCGCCGGGGCGGTCTCGCTGGCTTTTGTTACGGTGGTGGAGTTTCCGGCGATACGGGCCATGGATTGGCAGCCGCTGCTGGCCATGGTCCTGGTGAGCGAGCTGTCGTTCCTCATGGGCTATGTTCTGAGCGGCCCCACGGTTGAGGCTCGCCGCGTAATGGCGCTGGGCACCAGCAACCGTAACATTGCGCTCGCGGTGCTCGTCGCCATCCAAGGTTTTGCCGGGACGCCGATTGTAGCCGCCGTGGTCACGAACGGGCTGCTGCTGATTTTTCTCGGCTTGTTGCATGTAGGATATTGGCGCTTTCTCTCCCCGGCCAGAGATCGCGATTGAGCGCAGTGTCCAGTGGCAATGCTGGCGGTGGAAACCGCGAATCTGCGCCGGGGCATCACCGCGCACGATGAGTGACCGCCAGGCGGCCGATGCCGGTGAGGACATCCCACGCCGGGCCGGGGAATTTGTGCATTTGGATCAGCACATCTTCAAAGGCGCTCAGGAACCAGTGGACGTCCTCCTCGCTGATGACCAGCGGTGGCAGGAGTTTGATGACGTCAATGTGGTGACCGGCCACCTGGGTGATGATGTGATGCTGGTCGAGCAGGGGAATGATGGCCGCCTGGTGAAAGAGACTTTTGTCCAGCGTGTGCATGAGCGTCCATGCGTTCTTCAAGCCGTGGGACCGAGGCGGGCCGAACTC
>JAQGOT010000323.1 GCA_028293465.1 Pedosphaera sp.
CAGTTGGGGGCGGTGATGTACGCCCATCGCGGGTGGGAATGGTTCGCCGCGCATGATGGTTTGGGGGCCTCGCTGGAGTTGATCAATTCCCAACAGCCGAACTCATACGCTCAAAACTGGGGTGCCAGCACGGCGGTCAGTGGCACGCCGGGGCAGGCAAATTCCATTGCCCACACGAACGTGGCGCCCTTCATCACCGGCGTCGCCCATGCGCCCATCATTCCGCAACCCACGGATACCGTTACCGTCAGCGCGCGCATCACGGATGAGCATACGAACGGGTTGGCTGTCACGCTCTTTTATCGCAACAGCACCACCACGAATCCCCCGGCTTTCAGCAGCACGCCGATGGTGGACGACGGCGCGCACAATGACGGGTTGGCGGCCGATGGTATTTATGCCGGCGCGCTGCCCGCGCAGGCCGCCGGCACGGTGATTGAGTTTTATTTGCGGGTCCAGGACCTCGAAGGCAACACGCGCATTTATCCCGGCGTGACTCCGCCGACGAATTCGTTGCGGACGGCGAACCTGCTCTACCAGGTGGATACCGGTGTTTATAACGGCACGCAGCCGATCTATCGCCTGATCATGACGGAGATGGAGCGAGCGGAGTTATATGCCCTCGGCCGGGCGTGCCCCGATTCCGACAGCGATGCGGAGATGAATGCGACCTGGATCACGATGGATGGTGTGGTCAGCGGTGGAACCACCGCCCAGCTTCGCTACAACGCGGGGGCGCGCAATCGCGGGCACGGCTCGCGGAAATCCAACCCGAATAATTATCATGTGAACATCCCCGGCGACCGGCCGTGGAAGGGGCAGACCGGGATCAACTTGAACTCCCAATTCACCCATAACCAGGTGCTGGGCAGCGCCGTCTTTCGGCGATTGGAGATGCCGATGGCGGAATCGCGCGCCGTGCAGTTGCGGGTCAACAGCACGAACCTGATGAGCCTGCCGGGATTGCCGGACAACAATTCGTTCGGCTCCTACGCGGCCAACGAGCAGTATAACAACGATTTCATCGCGCGGAGTTTCGCGCTGGATCCGCAGGGAAATTCCTACCGGGGCATCCGTGATTCCGCACTGTGCGATGCCAGCTTGAACGGCGTTGCCGACCTGATCTGGAGCGGCACCAATCATGCCGTGGCCGCCTATACGAACGCGTATTTCAAGCAAAACAACTCGCTCCAAAACGATTGGTCGGACCTTATCGACCTGGTGGGCGTGTTGAACAGCACGAACGGGCATTTCGCTTCCAATTATGTGGCTGACGTCCAGCAACGGTTGAACGTGGATGAGTGGATGAAGTACATGGCGATTAACACGCTGTTGGACAATGACGAGACCTGCCTCGCCAATGGTGTTGGAGACGACTATGCCATGTATCGCGGCGCGAACGACACGCGCTTTCTCGCCCTGCCTTATGATTTGGATACGGTGCTGGGCCGGGGCCTGGCGTCGGTATCGCCACACCACAGCATTTTCCGCATGAACGCGCTGCCAGTCATGGATCGGTTCATGAAGACGCCGGAGTTTGCGCCGCTTTATTACAAATGGCTGAAGACCCTCGCCGACACCACCTTTGCGCCCGCGCAAATGAACCCGTTGCTGGATCAATTGCTCAATAGTTTCGTGCCGCAGGCCACGATCGACACGATGAAGGCTTTTAACGCGGCGGAGGTGAGTTATGTGGTGTCCCAGATACCGCTGACCTTGAGCGTCTCCAACGCGCTCGTGGTGCAAAGCGGGTTTCCGCGCACGACCAGTCCAACCGCCGCCCTCACGGGTGGCGCCAACGCGATTGACACGCGCAGCGTCTTGGTGAACGGCTCGGCCGCTTCGTGGGTCGCGTGGCAGGGGACGTGGTCAACGCCCAGTGTTGCGCTCAGCCCAGGCATCAATCGCATCCTGGTGCAGGCACTGGGCAGCAACGGCCTGGAGCTTGCGCGCACGAACGTGGACATTTGGTATGACGACAGCACCGTGCAGGCGGTCAGCGGCACGATCGCGGCCAACACACTCTGGACGGCGGCGGGCGGGCCTTACAACGTGACGGCAAGTCTGACCGTGCCCAGCGGCGTGACCCTGACGATCCAGGCGGGTACGACGGTGTATCTGGGTTCCGGTGTGAATTTCACGGTGGCCAACGGCGGACGATTGCTGGCGCCAGGCACGGCGGCCGCGCCGATCCGCTTCACGGTGGCGCCGGGCTCCGGGGTTTCCTGGGGCGGCATGATCCTCAACGGCGCGGTGGGCTCGCCAGAGACGCAGATCAGTTACGCTTACCTGGATGGGAACAGTGCGACCTGCATCGAGGTGGCTGGCGGCACACTCTGGCTGGACCACACCACATTCGGGACTTTGACGCATCAATATCTCGCGCTCGACAGCAGTTCGTTCCTGGTGAGCAATTGTATTTTCCCCACGAGCACGGCTGCGTTCGAGTTGGTGCATGGCACCGGCGGCATCAAATCCGGCGGGCGTGGGATTGTGCGCGACTGCTTGTTTGGGACCACGTCCGGCTACAACGACATCATGGACTTCACCGGCGGCAACCGCGATTTCGGCCAGCCGATCATACAATATTACCACAATGTGTTCATCGGCGCGTCCGACGACATCCTCGACCTGGACGGCACCGACGCCTGGATCGAGGGAAACATATTCCTACACTCGCACCAGAACGGATCCACGGACTCCTCCAGCGCGATCAGCGGCGGGAACACCGGCAGCGATCTCTCGCAAATCACAATCATCGGAAACCTTTTCTTTGATTGCGACGAGGCGGCGACCGCGAAGCAGGGGAATTTCTTCACCATGATCAACAACACCGCGGTTCATACGACCAAGTCCGGAGGGTTCGACTCGGCTTCGGGGGTGATCAATGTGCAGGATCTCGATCCGGGCCCGCCAACGACTTTTGCCGCCGGTTTTTACATGGAAGGCAATGTGATCGTAGATACCGAACAATTGGTAAGAAATTATAACCAGGCCCAGACGACCGTGACCTGGAACAACAACATCCTGCCGGTCGCGTGGGCCGGGCCCGGGACCAACAACACGGTTGTGGATCCGTTGCTCAAGCATGTGCCGAAAGTGTCGGAGACGGCCTTTACCACCTGGGACCAGGCGCAGGTGATGTGGGATTGGTTCATCTTGTTGCCCGGCTCGCCCGCGCGCGGCTCCGGCCCGAATGGGCGGGACAAGGGCGGTGTCATCCCGCTGGGGGCGTCCATCTCCGGTGAACCTGTGGGAACCAACAACCTGACCACGGCGACGTTGAACGTGGGCGTTCTTCGCAGTGGTTTCGGCATGCCGACGGTGGGTTGGCCGAACGGTTGCGGTTATACGGCTTACAAATGGCGGCTCGACGCGGGCGCCTGGAGCGCGGAAACCGTCACCACCACGCCCATCACCCTCAGCGGTCTGGCCAATGGCGTGCATCATGTCGAAGTCACCGGCAAGCGGGACTCGGGATATTACCAAGATGATACTGCGTTCGGTTCGGATGCGCTGGTGACCACGTCGCGCGTTTGGACGGTGAATACGAGTTATGTTCCGCCTGCCAAGCCGACGGTCCGGCTCAATGAAATTCTCGCGATCAATTCCGGCACGGTGACGAATTCCGGCACGACCCCCGATTTGATAGAGCTTTATAATTATGGCTCTTCCAGTGTTGATCTTTCCGGCATGGGGTTGAGCGACAACGCGGCCCTGCCCTATAAATTCACTTTCCCGGCTGGCACGCCGCTCCTGGGCGCCGGCCAGTATCTCGTGCTGTATGCCGACAGCCAGAGCGCCGCACCGGGTACCCATCTCGGGTTCAGCCTCAAGGCGGGCGGGGACGACGTGTATCTGCGCGACAAAACCGCCAGCGGCGGCGCGTTGCTCGACTCCGTGGTCTTTGGCGTGCAGGCGGCCGATCTTTCCCTTGGGCGCGCCGCGGATGGGACCTGGGCGTTGTGCAAGCCCAGCTTCGGCAGCAATAACGTCGCGTTGGCGCTGGGCGATCCGCGTGGGTTGCGGATCAACGAATGGTTGACCGACGAATTGTTCCTGGCGAACAACGACTTCATCGAGTTGTTCAATTCCAATGCCGCCCCGGTGGCGCTGGGCGGCGCTTATCTTTCCAATGCGGAAGGCGCGCCCGGGCTGAACCCCATTCCGGCGTTGAGCTTCATCCCCGCCGGCGGGTATGTGTCATTCACGGCCGATGGGGACATTACGCAGGGAGCGGATCACCTGAATTTCAAACTCAGCGCCGAAGTTGGCGTCATCATTTTGTCGGATTCCAGCCTGAGTCCGATTGATGTGATTACCTACGGCCCGCAGCGCACCGATGTGGCCCAGGGCCGCAGCCCCAGCGGCAGCGACACGTTCGTGAGTTTCCCACAACCGACCGCCGGCGGGCCGAACCCCGCGCCGAACGGGGGCACAACCTCGGTTACGAACGTCACGAGTACCACGGTAAATTTGCTGCCCATCAACAAGGTCTGGAAGTACGAGTATTCCGGCGCCAATTTGGGCACCGCCTGGACGGCGGTGGGTTATCCGGACACGACCTGGACGAACGGCTCCGGGCTCTTCGGTTCCGAGAGCACTCCGGCCGAGTATCCTTACCCGTTCGCGACCACCATCCCCGCGCCCAACCAAGCCGGGGGGCAGCTTACCGTTTATTACCGGACGCATTTTACGTGGAGCGGCGGGTTGACGAATTTCAGCCTGATTTCGACCAATTACGTCGATGACGGAGCGGTGTTTTATCTGAACAACGTGAAAGTTGGCTCGGTGCGCATGCCCGCGACGGTCACGTATAGCACGGCCGCCACGAACCAGACCAGCGAAGGGGTGCCGGACATCATCGGGTTCGCAACCAACAGCCTGGTGCTCGGGGACAACGTGATGGCAGTGGAAGTGCATCAGAACGTGTCGACCAGTTCGGACGATGTCTTTGGCATGCAACTGAACGCGTTTCAGTTCACCACGAACATCATTACGACCAGCGTCGGGGGCGTGCCGGTGGTGCTCAACGAGGTGCTGGCCAGCAATCATTCCCTCACCAATGCCAGCGGCGCCACCTTGGATTGGATCGAACTGTTCAACCCGACCACCAATGCGTTGAACCTCGCGGACCTGAGCTT
The DNA here is from genome assembly GCA_028293465.1 of Pedosphaera sp. Classification (GTDB taxonomy): domain Bacteria; phylum Verrucomicrobiota; class Verrucomicrobiia; order Limisphaerales; family Pedosphaeraceae; genus JAQGOT01. Next base: position 5,145 of record JAQGOT010000323.1, read on the forward strand.
GAGTGATGATCCGAACGCGCCGCGCAAGTTTGTTTTGGCCACGGGTACGGTGCTGCCGGTCGGCGGCTCCCTCGTGGTCTATTGCGACAGCACTCTGCCGGTCGCCACCAACAACACCGGTTTCACTCTCAAGCAAAGCGGTGGCGCGGTTTATCTTTTCAACAGCCCGACGAATGGCGGCAGTCTCATCGATGCCGTCAGCTTCGGTTTGCAGACGCCGGATCTTTCCATCGGACGCATCCCGAACGGGTCGGGCGCGTGGGCGCTCAATCTGCCCACCCCGGGCGCGGCGAACACGGCGGCCGGCCTCGGAGCGGTATCCACCCTGAGCGTCAATGAATGGATGGCGGACCCGGTGAGCGGCAGCGACTGGTTTGAATTGTATAACAGCGGCGGCCAGCCGGTCTCGCTGGGCGGCCTCTTCTTCACCGGCGACTTGACCAAGCCGACGCTCTCCCCCGTGCCGCCGCTTTCCTTCATCGGCGCCAACAGCTTTTTCCAATTCTTGGCGGACAGCAATCCCAACGCGGGCGCGGACCACGTGCGGTTCAAGCTGAGCAAGTCCGGCGATACGGTGGGATTGTTCTCGCCGGCCGGGACTCTCGTCACCGCCTACACCTTCGGGGCACAACAGACCGGTGTTTCGGAAGGCCGATTCCCCGACGGCTCAACGAACATTGTGCGCTTTACCAGCACCATTTCGCCGGGTGAAAGCAACTATCTGCCGCTGACCAATGCCGTGGTCAACGAGGTGCTCAGCCACACGGATCTCCCCCTGGAGGACGCCGTGGAATTCTATAACCCGAGCTTGAGCCCTGTGAACATTGGCGGCTGGTTCATCAGCAATACGCAGGACGATCTCAAGAAATATCGCGTGACGGACGGAACGATCATTCCGGCGCATGGGTTCAAGGTGTTCTATGAATACCAGTTCAATCCTACAAACGTTTCGTCCACGTCCTTTACGTTCAACTCCGCGCACGGAGACCAGGTATTTCTGTCCGCGGCGGACGGCGGCGGCAACCTGACCGGATACCGCTCGGCGGGCGTCCTAGGGGCGGCTGCCAATGCGGTATCGTTTGGGCGTTATACCAACAGCGTCGGACAGGTTGATTTGGTGGCGATGAGCGGACGCTCCTTCGGGATGGATAATCCGGCGACGGTGGCGGCGTTTCGGACCGGGGTGGGCGCAGTGAATCCCTACCCCTTGGTTGGCCCGGTGGTGATCAATGAAATCATGTTTGATCCCTCGAGCGCCGATATCACCGAGGACAACACCTTGGACGAGTATGTGGAGCTGCAGAATTTGACCGCCGTCAGCGTGCCCTTGTTCGATCCCGCCGCCCCCACCAACACCTGGAAGATGGCGGGTGGCATCGATTACACCTTCCCACAGAACGTCACGCTGCCGGCGGGAGGATTTTTGCTGCTGGTCAACTTCGATCCAGCGAACGACCCGACGGCCTTGGCGGAGTTCCGCAGCCGTTACAATGTGAGCTTGAGCCTGCCACTCTTCGGCCCTTATCAAGGGCATCTGGCCAATTCAGGGGAGAGCATTGGGTTGTATCGGCCGGATCCACCGCAGGCGCCGCCGCACCCGGATGCAGGCTTTGTGCCCTATGTCCTGGTTGAACAAATCAGCTATCTGGCGGCGGCTCCCTGGCCCGGCGGGGCGGTGGCGACCGGGTCGGCGTTGCAGCGTTTGGTCGGCTCGCAGTTCGGCAACGACCCCGCCAATTGGTTCGTGGCGGCACCAACCGCAGGTCACGTCAATACGGCCAACCCGTTGGATGGCAATGGCGATGGATTGCCCGATGCTTGGCAGAGCCAATACTTTGGAACCAGCACGAATCCCCTGGCCGCACCGGGCGCGGATCCGGATGGCGACCATTTCAACAATCTACAGGAATACCTCGCGGGCACGAATCCCACCGATGCGAACAGCTACCTGAAGCTGGATGGGGTGAGCGCGGGAGTGGCTGGCCGGACCGTCAGCTTCACAGCAGTGGCGGGGAGGACCTACAGCATTCTTTATCGTGCTGACCTGGGGTCGGGGAGTTGGCTGAAAATGGCCGATGTCCCGGCGCAGGCTCAAACCGGCCCGGTTTCGATTCCAGATCCGACGCCCGGCATCCCGACCATGCGGTTTTACCGCCTGACGACGCCGAGCGTGCCATAAGGCGCGGTCCAAGCGGGCAGGCTCGGTGGCAAGCTGGGTTGGCGAACCCCGGGTGCATTTTTTTTCGTGAGCCAACGGCTTTAGGTTGGTCAAAGCACAGGACCATCGGTTTTGGTTATGGCGGTTAATTGCTTGCAACTTTCCGTTGGTTTTGTTGTTTAATGAGTGGTTTTAAGCGATGCCTCTTTACGAATACGAACTATGTGAAGGCGACTGCAAAGTCTGCGGCGGC
>JAQGOT010000646.1 GCA_028293465.1 Pedosphaera sp.
GATCCAAAAACAAAGTCTTGGTAGTTGTGTTCGGATCGTTCACAAACGACCAGATGTAACCCTCCCGGCTGCAAACACATAGACGACTGGTGCCGGGCTCGAAAGTTAAGAAAGTGGGGTCCTGAAATGTGAGGTTGGGAAAGGCATTTACCACGGTCCAATCGCCTGTAGCAACCGAGGCCACTGGCGGGAGCTTGTTATTCAAGAAAGCACCGATTTGGCCGCGGGCGTCCAAACCATAAGTTTGGGCGGAGGCGGAGGCGGCGCAGAGTAGGGAGGAGATTTCGAGCAGGGCAACCGCGCGCACAAAAGGGTTCATAAATAAAAAGTGGAGGATGTCTGGATGCCTCGGCGTGGAGGCGAGCTCCAATGAAGTTCCGCCATCACGAGTCAGGTTTTACGCGAAGACGCCATCTTGTAATCTCCTTGCTCCTTCAACGAGACGAAATCCTACCAAGGACCACGAAAGAACTGGAATGGGGCGAAATGCCCGTTCTAGGCCTGCGTACCCCTAACATTGGTCAGCCCCACGGAAACCATCAGGCCGGACGTGTGCGTCGCCCAACCCAGTGGTGCCAAGGCGATAGACTCGGCAATCGAGCAAATCGTGCCAGCTCAGGCGCTGAAAGGTTCTTCCCTATTGCATTCTACGGGGTTGTGTTAATTTTGCTGGTGAAAACGAAAAAGTTGGATTGCCATGTTTTGGTGGCCGATGATCTGCCGGACGATCTCACGCTCCTAGCCCGGGCGTTGAAGGACATGACCCGTTTTCGGGTCACGCACATGGCCCGGGATGGCGAGGAGGTGATTGCGTATCTGGAGGGCAAGGCACACTATGCCGACCGACAGCGTTATCCGTTTCCCCAACTGCTGATCTTGGACCTGAAGATGCCGCGGGTGGACGGTTTTGGAGTCCTTCGTTGGGTGCGGACACATGCCTGTCGCGCACTCGTGGTCGTTGCGCTCACCGGTTCGAATGACCCGGAGGATGAAGAGCGGGCCAAGGGGCTGGGCGCGGACGCGGTGTTCACCAAACCGGTCGGATTGCAGCCCATTCGCGAGATGGTCAGCCGGATCGAGCAGTTCATGCTTACGGCTCCCAGGGGGATCAACTGCTGACGATTTCCGTGTGAGACGAAGGCGTCCGAAACATTTGATCCGCCAAGTTTGAACGGACCTTCGGCGAGTTGTCCAGGAAGCCACATCAACAAACCCCGGCGGTGATCGCCGTCCTGAGATAAATCCGAACTCTTTCCCTCGCTTTTTCGCGGAGTCTGCGTGACGGTAAAACAGTTTATGAGACCAGAGGACAAAAAATATCAGGTCCTCATCGCCGATGATTGCACCGAGGATTGTATCCTGCTCAAGCATGCGTTGAGGCAAACCGCGACTTTGGAAACCGTGACCACAGTGGTCGATGGGCAGCAAGCGTTGGCCTATTGCCAGCAACCGAATCGCCCGGATGAGGGGACCCCGCCGCACGCCGCTCCGGATGTCGTCATCATGGAAATGAAGATGCCGGTCGAGGATGGCTCACCGCTGCTGCAGGCGCTGCAAACCCGTAGCGTTGCCCGGCCTTTGCTCGTCGTGATGGCTGGCTGCCCGTTGCCCATGGACGAACAGGAAGCCGTGCGGCTTGGCGCTGACGCTTTTTTCGTCAAGCCGCACTTCCACAAGGAGTTGATCGGCATGGCGCGGGAAATTGAGCAGCTCACCTGGCTGGCCCACCGCCCGGAACGCCGTCAAACCGTCTGAACTCTGCCCGCAGGTTGTGGTATGCCTCAAGGCCCAATCTCCGCCGCAAGACCGTTTGTTTAAATATTTCGTATATGAAAAAGATGATGCTGGTTGAAGACGAGTCCGATGATGCCTTTCTCGTGAAGCGCGTGTTCGAGCGCGCAAGTATTCCCTGTGCCGTGCAGATCATCACCGACGGAGACAAGGCCGTCGAATACCTGTCTGATACCGATCGCATCAAGCATCCGTTGCCCGACCTTATTTTGCTCGACATCAAATTGCCGCGTCGCAACGGCATCGAGGTCCTCCATTGGATCCGCTCGCAGCCTCAACTGGATTGCCTGCCCGTGGTCATGCTGACGAATTCCGATGAACCGCAGTTTATCGGGCGAGCCTACCGGGAGGGGGCCAACTCGTATCTGGTAAAACCGATCAAATTCCAGGAGTTGGAGCAGATGCTTCCCGTGCTGGTGAATTACTGGCTCAAGGTGAACACCGTCGAGTAATTACTGGAACCGGTGAGCCAGTCGGGCACCAAACGGGGTCTTCACCCAAGAGCGGAAATTGACCGCGCGTGTTACAAAGCCCGTGATGCAAAACAGCGAAGATTCAGACCGGATGCCCAGCGCCGCCGAACGGAAGAAAATTTCGGATCGCGCCAAACAAACCCTGGCCCAAGCTTGGGCGCTGCGGGATTACCTGGATGAGTGGGAAACCAGGATGGACGCCTCGGTCTTGGAAAAGGCCGCTCGTCAGGGCACTCGGGGGAGAATGCCAAGGCCTGCCAATGAGCCTTGAAGCGGGTTGGCTAGGAGCAGGAACCTTGAACGACTTCGTGAACAAAGCGGAGTTTATCCAAGGCGCGCGCGGACAACACAAAAGGATACAAATCAGGCAGTCCCATGCCCCGATTCAGTGAGTTGAGCGCGTAAGTGAGCGGAAACCAGGGGCCGATCAGCCGGTCAAAACCGGTCCGATAGTTCAAGGGTTCCGTCAAATCGGTCGGCAGGGTCATGGTATTACCATCGGTCGATTTGACCGTGATGCCGAAATCGGCCGCGGTCTCCATGGTGTCAACCATGTGCAGGTAATGCGCCCACGTTTCCGCCCAATCCTCCCACGGATGGGCGCTGGCGTAAGGGCTGACGCTGCGCCTCGACCAGTCGGGGTGGGGGCCTTGCTGATAGTAGGTCTGGAGCGCGTCCGAGTAGTCCAGTGATTCGTCTCCGAACAAGGCGCGGAAAGGAGGGAGCCAGCGGCTGTTGGCGATGATTCGATCCCAGTAATAGTGGGCGACTTCGTGCCGCAAGTGCCCCAGCAAGGTGCGATACGGCTCATGCAGCCGAATGCGCTGCCGCTCACGCTCGGCATCGTCGGCCTCGGTGATGTTGAT
>JAQGOT010000452.1 GCA_028293465.1 Pedosphaera sp.
GCCAGGATCAAGGCCTTGATCACGGCAATCCCATAGTGCAGATAGGAGATCTGAAATTCCGCCAAGATAAATCTTCGGTACCAGGCAAACGCGCCAAAGAAAAAAAATAGATACAAGAAGGTGATCCAATATTCGCCCAGTTCATGGGCCAGACTTTTCTTCCAGCCGGCTTTTTGTTCGTTGGGATCGTTCATGAATGACATTCAACCCTTTCAATCAATTGCTGCCGCGCTTGTTTCAGCCGATCGTGGAATTTCAAGTGTCGCCGCCGTGATCATCGACCGCGCCGGCTGGCCAAATCATGACGGACGCAGGCCAAAGCGGATGGCTGGCCGGTTTCGCAAGGCCGCCTTAAACCACAGCCCAGTTTGCTCCCCCATTACCCCGGCTCAATCCAGACGATCCCGACCCGAGCAGGAGCGGCGTCAAGGCCAGCCCTGCCCGAGCTTCACGGCTGAGTCAGCGGCGTGAATTTGAATTTCTGCCCGCCCACGGTGGCTTGCGCCATCAATCCCTTCCTGGGCAGAGTGAATACCGCCACTCCTTGTTCGTATTTGGCCATCTTCTCCGCCCCCGCGGTTGCGGCCACGGCGTTGGCGGTTGCGCTCATCACGAACTTGCCCTGTTTGAATTCCTGGAGCGCCGCCGGCGTCTCGAAGAAGATCAATTCATCGAAGGATTCTCCCCCGATCTGGGCGCCGATGTTCGCCTCCGTCAACGTGGCTTCCCCGACGACCACGCCCTTTTCATACACCAGGCCTTTGCCGTGCTGGCCGCCGATGATCAGGCCCCCCTTCCCCACGCCGGGGAAGACCGCGTAACCGGCCGAGTTGTCGAAGAACGTTTGCAGCCCCGGGTCCGCCTGCTTGAATTTGGTGATCGTCCGTTCCGCTTCGACCCTTAAATCGGTCGCGGCGCGGGCAGTGAAGGTCACCACCATCACCATCATCACCAGGAAAGCGGCCCTTCCCATTTTGCTGAATTTTTGTTTCATAATTTGCTTTTTGTGCCTCCAGTTGGTGCTTTATTACGCAATTCCTTCCCCCATCGCCAAAGTAACGTTCTCGCGACTACAAGCCATCCGGGGTGTTCACCCACACTGTTTTGGTTGCCGCCGTTGGTTCCAGGCAAATGAAGCTGCGCCGCGAAGATGCCGCGAAATTCGGCCTCGTTCATCCATGGTTCCAACGCGAACGGAAGCCTCACCATTTGATGGTGTAACCCTTGCCTTCCATGCAGGCCTCGAACGCGCGTTTGAAAGCATCGAGTTTTGGTTGATTGGCTGCCTGTTGTTGGGCGGCTTGCCCAGTGGCGGCTTGTTGCTGGGCCATTTGTTGCTGAGCCATCGCTTGTTCCTCAGCCGCACCCGCCCGCCGCTGTCGGACACCGCCGACCGCTCCCCCGGACGCGGCACCGATGGCTGCGCCTTTGCCGGCATCGCCGGCGATAGCACCGACGGCGGCACCAGCGGCGGCCCCTTTGGCGCCACCGCGCACGACCCCACCGCTCGGTGGTGGTTGGTTGTAAGGCGCGGGTTGTGGCGTCACCGGCTGGGCACTCTGGGTCGATTGAGCCTGCAGCGCGACCGCCACTGGAACATAGCCGGTCTGCTGTATTGCCCACGCGTAGCATTCGGCCTTATCCGTATCGAGTTGTGTCTGGGTTTGGCCCTTCGCCGGATAAATCATGGGGCTGAACGGCGAAGCCGCCGGGGCTGGGGGCGGGGAGGTTTGTGCAAAAGCGGTTCCGAGCAGTGAGGCCGTGACGCCAAACGCGACGAGGGTTTTTTGTAATGTGTTGATCAGTTTCATAAACTTAGCCTCCGTTGTTTCCGACACTCAAACCTCGGCGCGACCGCTGGCGCTGTCAAACAAGCCACAGAACCACGCACCGTGATTCAGCCGCTTGACATCTCCTATCATCCCGGTCGGCGACGTCTCCAGAGCCGGGCGATCCGGTTCACCGGGCCGCGTATAACCATGTAAGGGACCAAAGCCAGGGTTGTCGCCACTATCAGCGACTGGCCCAGGTAAATCCGTCGCAAGACGATGATTTCATAGATCAGGTCGATGATCACCGCCGCAATGAAAACCATGGCGACGTCGTTCCAGCTTTCCCGCAACAGTTGGCTTCTATGCGCTGAATCCGTGACGAGGGCCCAACCGAAGGCGGGGCGTCCGGCTCGCGCGTCCTTCAACCCGGCGCGGATCGCGAGAACGATGGCAACCAGCGGCTGGATTATGATTCGAAATGAGAGAGGTCCATGAAAACGCCCAAGGAGATGCTCAACATGGTTTGCAATATCCCAGGTTACCGGTTCCATGGTCAAGTTTCGTTCACCTTGCTGGTGAACTGGTATGGGTTGTTGCATTTCTGCGTTCCCTTTTCATCGTTTGGAATCCGAGGCGGAAGGAATGCCAGGAAACCTCGATTCCGGCTGTTCGGCAGGCAGTATGTCCCCGATGAGGGGCCATCGTGGGTGTTCACCCACATTCTCTGCGGTCACTTCACTTGGGGCGGAATTTGTGGTTTGGAACAATCGTTGCGCGACCAGATCAACGCGCGCGGCCTGTCCTTGGAAAGGGGCTGCACACCCGGTGGCCGATCACCCCGGGTTGCTAGCTCCCTTCAAGCTGAACTTCCAGCCGCCCGTCGCGCACGGCTTTCCAGAGCAGCTTGTGATCGCGTTCGCTCTGATCCGCATAAGCGATGGCGAAGTCGGCGATGGCTTGGTCGAACTTGTCACTCTGGCCGAGGTATCCGCTGATGGTTGCCGGCTGGCCGCTGCGGGCGTGCGCGCGTGCCAGCGTCCATCCGCATCCCTTGGCATACTGCGTCATCGTGGTCCGGCCGAAAAGCTCGACAAGCACCTTGAGCTTCATGTCCCGGAGTTGACGGATGTAGAAGTGCCGGCCTCCCGGCCCCACGGTCCAACCTAGGAAGAGGTCGCTCGCCGATTGCATCAGCCGGCAGCCATTCACCACCCGCTGACCATGATTGGTGGGGATGCTCTTTCCGGCATAAGGCTCCAAAACCGAGGGGCCGGCTTCTTTGACCTGGAGGAAAAGTGGATCCTGTTCCCCGGCGATGAGGAGCATGATCGCGCACCGGGTGCCGACGCTGCCCACACCCACCACCTTGATGGCGATGTCCCTCAGTTCGTAGCGGTCCAGGAGCACGCGCCGGTCTTCTCCCAGGGTTTCCCGGTAGCTTCTAAACGCCGCTTCGACTCCGGCAAAAAACTCTTTCTGTCCCCGCCCTTTCTCGCGCCAATGATAAATAAGTGGCGGGTTGTCCTTGATGACCGGAAACCGGCCCACCACCTCGGCGAGCTTGGGAAAGTCATGTTCCAACACCCCCTGCTGGCGGGCCTTGGCCAACCGTTTTTGAATCCGCTTGCGCACCTGCGCCCCTTGGACGCTCGGAATCATCTTCGCCACCTCCATGCTCGAATACCAGACGTCGAGAACCCGCATTTCGCTGAACTCCGCCATGTGATGGCGGTAGGAGCGAACGCAGGACAACACCACGTCCCGTGCGGTATCTTCGCTCAACCCGTTGTCACGGCAGGCGAGAATGAAGCTGGTGGCCAAGCGTTTCACATCCCACTCCCAAGGGGCGGGCAGGGTCTCGTCCAGATCATTGATATCGAAGACTTCCCGTCGTTCCGGGGTCGCAAACACACCGAAGTTGAGCAAGTGACAGTCGCCGCAAGCCTGCACGCGCAACCCGGTCACAGGTGTTTTGGCAAGGTCCGCAGCCATGTTCAGCGCCGCACCCCGGTAGAAGGTGAACGGCGACTGCATCATGCGTCCGTAGCGAATCGGGATGAGTTGAGGAATGCGCCCTTTGCTGGATTCCTTCATCAACGAAACCGGATCAGGGCGGTCGTCCGCGGCTTTCCACCTCGCGTGCGATTGGCGGGGGTATTTGTCGCGCAGACGTTTGCCCTCCTCATAATGTTCATCCCGCGAGGGATGTACAAAGAGGCGCTTCGTTACGGAGATGGGGTGTCGAGGCCTGGTTTTGAATGGCCTTTGAATTTGGATCCTGTGGTGACGTTTAATCATCGTGACACTCCCTTCATCAGTTGCCCCGGTGCCTGCCCTTTGTGGCGGATTCCGTCCATTCGCCGATGTTATATCTCGCTGCGGACAGTTTCACCTAGGTGTTCACCTCATGGCCGCCCCCGCTCCCGCATGGATAAGGAACCATCTGCCCCGCGCATCGGCACCACCAAGAGCTACAACACGCTGGACCGGCTGACAGCCGTCGGCAGCACCAACGCCGCGAGCCTGGATCAGGAAGCGGTGCCGTCTGGCCCGAATTCTCTACAGGTGCTTCCCGACACCCACTTGCCGGCACATCTCCAGAACCGGACAGGTCGAGCAATGCGGCAATCGGCCCGTGCAAATGTGCTTTCCGAAGGGAACCAGCAGGCGGTTGATCTCCACCCAGTAGTGCTTTGGCAACACAGATTCCAATGCGCTCATGGTCTGCTCCGGCGTCCGCGTCTGCACGTAGCCCCACCGGTTCGTCACGCGATGCACATGGATGTCAACCGCGATGCGCGCTTGTCCGCACGCAATTCCTAGCACCAGATTCGCGCACTTTGGCCCGACGCCACGCAACCCCGACAGCACTTCCGCGTCGCAGGGTAAGACGCCGCCGTAATGTTCGACTGCGGTGGTGGCGAGCTCACGGATTGTGCGTGCCTTCGGTTCGTGAAATGTGCAGGGGCGGATCAACTGATCGATTTTAGCAATCTCGAGTCCGCTGACTTCTGCCGGAGTCCGCGCAATTTCGAACAACCTCCGCGCTGTTGTCACCGTGACTTCATCCAGCGTGCGAATGGAAATAATGCAGGCGACCAGCTGCTGGAACACCGATGAGAATCCCTCCTCCGCCAACTCGAACAGCGCCGCTTTTGGGTAAGGCTTGATCGCCTCGCGCACCCGCGCCATCACCACGTCGATGTCGAATGGAACCTTCCGCGATGCGCTTGCTGGTTTCATCCGACCGCCTGGTCCACCGCGCCGAAGCGGCGGTGTTGGTCTCGTCTCCATAACCACCCATACCCCACCCGGAGCGAAACTCAACCGCACCGGGTCGCGTTTTCCGGGACCCGGGAAACCAGAGCCTACCTGCTCAGCCCGCGCTCGCTGGTCCGCACAAACTCCGCCAGATGCTTGATCTCGGGAAACGGTGGCAATTCCTTTTCCATCCGCGCCAGGGCATTGGGAATCGTCAATCCCTCGCGGAACAAAATCTTGTAAGCCTGCCGCAGGGCGGACTGCACCTCCTCGGCCATGCCTCGGCGCTCCATCCCAATTTTATTTACGCTGCGGGTCTTGGCGGGGGTGCCATCGGCGAGCATGAACGGCGGCACATCCTGCACCAGCTTGGAACAACCGCCGATGATGGCCATTTTTCCGATCCGGCAAAATTGATGCACTGCGGCCAATCCGCCGATGGTGACTTCATCTTCCACAATCACATGGCCGCCCAGCGTGGCGACGTTGGACATGACGACGCGGTTGCCCACCTTGACGTCATGGGCCACGTGGCAATAGGCCAACAGATTATTATGCGAGCCGACCGTGGTGGCGCCACCGTCATTCGTCGCGCTATGGATGGTGACATACTCGCGAAAGGTGTTGTGATCCCCGATCACCGTGTGCGTGATACCGCCCTTCCATTTCAAATCCTGGGATTTCAGTCCGATGCTTGCGAAGGGATAAATCTCGTTCGCTTCACCCAGCCGGGTATGGCCATCCATCACCACATGCGAATGCAGCTTGCACCCTTTCCCGAGCGTCACGTGTTCACCAATGACGCAAAACGGCCCGATCTCGCAATCCGACCCGATCTCAGCCCGGGGATGAATGACAGCGGAGGGATGAATCATGGCGATGTCGAATCGAGAGATTCGCCGGGCGGCTGCCACATGGTGAAATTCAGCATATTCGAAATTCGTAATTATCAAGAGTCCACCAGCATGAAGGTTACTTCCGCTTCGCTCACGGGTTCCCCGTTTACGGTGCAAACGCCGCGGGCCTTGCCGATCTTGCCCCGCACCTTGGTCAGTTCCACGTCAATGATCAATGTGTCACCGGGCCGCACCGGTTTGCGCCATTTCACGTTTTCGGCGGAGATAAAATAGGCGAGTTTGCCGAGGTTTTCAGCCTGCTTGAGCGTCAGGATTCCGGCGACCTGCGCGATGGCTTCCAGTTGCAGGACGCCCGGCATGATCGGATGATTGGGAAAATGCCCCTGGAAAAAAGGCTCATTGACGCTCACATTTTTGACCCCGGTGATCTTGTTACCCTCCACTTTGATCACCTTGTCCACCATCAAAAAGGGATAACGGTGCGGCAGCACTTTCATCACCTGCATCGTGTCCAGGGTGGCGCCATCCTTCACCGGTGCTTCCCCACCGGCCGCCTCGGAGCTCCCTCCGTTTTTGGGAGGTGGTGGGGGCGCGAAGGTCTGCACGGCCGTCAAAGGCTTGCGCATCTGTGCGCTGATCAGGCGCGCCAGTTCGCAGTTTCCCGAGTGACTGGGCTTCACCGCGATGATGTGCCCGCAGAGCGGCCGCCCGATCAGCGAGAGGTCGCCCAAAATATCGAGCATTTTGTGCCGCACGAATTCATTCGGATACCGCAACGGTTCGGTGGTCAACACCGCGTCGTCGCGCACCACAACCGCGTTTTCCAAGCTGCCTCCCTTGATGAGCCCGTTCTTGATCAGAAACTCAATTTCTTCGTAAAAGCAAAAAGTGCGCGCGTGGGCCAAGTCCCGTTCCCAGGTCTTCGGGGAAATCTCCAGGCTGAAAAACTGGGTGAAGCGTCCCTGCTTGTCGGCGCTCGTGCAGGTGAGCTTGAAAACGTCATCGGGAAAAATGACCATCTCCGTCTCCCCCATTTGCAGTTCAATGGGTTCGCTGACGGTGTAAGGCTCCCGCTTCTCGGGCTGCGGCACGATGCCCGCCGCGTCGATCATCTTGCAATACTCCCGGGCGCTGCCGTCCGCGATGGGTGGCTCGTTCGCATCCAGTTCAACGATCGCATTGTCAATGCCGAAGCCCGCGAAGGTGGCCAGCACATGCTCGACGGTATGGATTTTGGCGTTGCCCTTGCCGAGCGTCGTCGAACGGTTGGTCTCGATGACATTCTCCACCCGCGCCTCGATCTCCGGCTTGCCTTCCAGGTCCACCCGGCGAAAACGAATCCCGGTATCTGGTGCCGCCGGCAAAAAGGTCATATTGACCCGGTTGCCGCTATGGAGACCGATCCCCGAATAGCTGGCGGGGCGATTAATCGTTTGCTGTTGTAGCACGCCGTGCATTAAACAAACCGCCACCGCGCTTGGCAAGCGGGGAGATTTAGCACCAGCAAGCGATTCCCCGGGTTTTGCCCCGCCGGTTTCGGCCACCCGATGGAGGCGATTTCACCGCCGACCATCATACCATGTGTGACAGGCGCCGCGGTCACCCAAGGTGCCGCGCCAGTTAAGGATGGTGCGGGTGAAAAAGTGAAAATGTTCGCGCAGCGAGTAGAGATGTATTTTCCGGGCGGAGGTCACCAAAGGATGCCGGTGCAGAATGATGAGCTTCCTGCCTTGCTCACGGGCCAACCGTTTAAGCCGCCGGCTCAAATTAATTTCTTCACTGGCATAAAGCCGGATATCAAACCCACCCAACTGCCGGAAAGCCGCCGTTTCACAGAAAATGAACGACCCGGCCACATATTTCATCGTGCGACTGATGACATTCCAAACGCGGGCGACATTACCGACCATCGGGTAGGACCCGTCCAGGATGACCGTGCAGCCGCCGGCCAAATAGCGACCGGTCTGGATTGCCTCAATGACCTCCGCAAACAATTCCCGGCTCGGTTGCGAATC
>JAQGOT010000487.1 GCA_028293465.1 Pedosphaera sp.
CGCCACGGCTTGTGCGCCACCCCGCCCAGCGCCAGGCGCGCCTCCTTGATCACCTCGCCGTCCATTTCCAACCCGACGCCCACCGAGACGAGCGCGAAGGCGTAACTGGTGCGGTCACGCAGCTTCAGATAGGCGTGATGCTCGACAAACCCTTTGGCGGGCAAATCGATTGCCACAATGATTTCATCCTGCCGCAAATCTGTGTCGATGTGCGGTGTGTCGCCGGGCAGGCGGTGAAACCTGGCAAAGGGAATGATGCGTTCCCCGCCGTTGCCTTTGACGCGCACCAGCGCTTCGAGGACGGCGAGGGCCACGCACATGTCCGACGGCTGCGTGGCGATGCATTGGTGGCTCGTCCCCAGGACCGCGTGAATTCGGTTGAAGCCGTCTATCGCTGCGCAGCCGGCACCAGGTTCGCGTTTATTGCACGGCGTCACCACATCGTAAAAATAGTAACAGCGGGTGCGCTGCATCAGATTACCGCCGTTGGTCGCCATGTTGCGAAGCTGCGCCGTCGCGCCCGCAAGAATGGATTTCGAGAGCAGCGGGTAACGTTTCTCGACCTTGTCATGGTAGGCGGTATCTGAATTGGTGACGAGTGCGCCGAGCCGCAAACCGCCATCTGCCGTCTCCTCGATCTTGTTCAGCGGCAGGCGGTTGATATCGACCAATCGTGAAGGGCGTGTGACATTTTCCTTCATCAAATCAATCAGATTCGTGCCCCCGGCAATGAATTTAGCCTCGTTATCGGAAGCAATTTCACTGACGGCACCAGCCAGATTGTCGGCTCGCGTGTAAGAAAAGCTGTTCATCGTTTCGCCCTCCCCTCTCCTGCTCCGGTTGCTGTTCCCATTGCCTGTTGAATCGCCGCGACGATGTTGGAATACGCGCCGCACCGGCAGAGATTGCCGCTCATCAACTCACGTATGTCATCCGCCGTTTTCGCTTTGCCCTCGCTGAGCAGGCCGACGGCGGAACAAATCTGACCAGGCGTGCAGTATCCGCATTGGAAAGCATCGTGTTCGACGAACGCTTGTTGCAGGGCATGAAGCGCGTCCCCTTTCGCCAACCCCTCAATCGTCACGACCTCCGCACCGTCTTTCATGATGGCCAGGGTCATGCACGAATTGATGCGCTTGCCATCTACGAGAACCGTGCAAGCTCCGCATTGCCCGTGGTCGCATCCTTTTTTGGTTCCCGTCAGATCGAGGTGCTCACGGAGCGCGTCCAGCAACGTTGTCCACGGCTCAACCTCCATTTGTTTCGTTGCGCCGTTGACTTTGAGAGTAATCGAACTCGTTGGAGGCATCGACGCGCTGGTTTTCTTTTCCAAAGTTGTAATCATATCGAACCCTGCTTGGCGTGCTGTTGTGGATTCTCCTCTCCCCCTGTTTTATGTACAAACCACCCGGCTACCGTGGAGCAATAGTCGCAGGCATGGCCTGAGAAGGCCATGGGGTTTCCCCCCCACCTATTACGCCTGGCAGAGACGCAGAGCATGGTGCCGGCAAGGGATCACCCATTGTCTGTCACTTAATGAATGCCTTGCTCATTTTTCCCGTCAGTGATTGAATCCTTGAGCGTGAAACCATTCTCCATCTTCCGCACCGCCGTTCTGCTCTGGCTGCTCTTCTTCGTCTTCTGGGGACATGACCGGTTGGCCGCCCAATCCTCCACCAATTTCAACCCGGCTCTCCTTAACCGTACCAATCTCAATGGCTTGGATCGCCTCGTCTCCCAATCGCAATCGCCCACCCGCGCCGGCTCACCCCCCGTGGATCACTGGGCCGTCGAAGATGCGCAAGCCCGCGCCGCCCTGCCCCTCTATCAGGAAATCCCCGCCGCCAAGCCGGACGAACTCACCCGCAACCAGACACCGCCCAAACCCGAAGCCTTCCTCACCTGGCATCGTTCCCAGGGCGACAACGGCGGCACCCGCTATTCCGGCTTGACCCAGGTCAATTGCCTGAACGTAAAAGACCTCCAACTCGCCTGGACCTATCATTCCAAGGACGCGCCCGGCAATGTCCAGTGCAATCCCATCATCGCCAACGGCGTCATGTTCGCCCCCACCTCCGGCAAGCACATCGTGGCGGTGAACGCCGCGACTGGTGAAGAGCTGTGGCGCTTCAAGCCGGAGGGCCATCCCGCCTTCCGCGGCCTCATCTATTGGCCCGGCCTCGCTGGTGCCTCCGAACGCGTCATGTTCTGCGCGGGAAAATTTCTCTACGCCCTCCAGCCTAAAACCGGCCGGCTCGTCACCGATTTCGGCCAGGGCGGGCGCGTGGAACTTCCTGGTGCAGTCCAAGGTGACTTCGGCGCTTCCACGGCTGCGCCTGCAATCTTCGAGCACACCATCATCGTCCCGGGCTTCGCGAAGGACGTTTGGGCCTTCGATGCCGCCACCGGCGCCCACTGCTGGACTTTCCACACGATCCCCCAACCCGGAGAGTTTGGCGCTGACACGTGGGACCGTGCCGAGAGCTACGGCGCGAATTGTTGGGCTGGCATGGCGCTGGACGAAGGTCGTGGCATCGCTTTCATCACCACCGGCTCGCCCAAGGAGAACTTCATCGGCATCGGCCATCTCGGCCAGAACCTGTTCGCCAACTGCCTCATCGCTTTGGACGCCCGTACCGGCAAACGCCTCTGGCACTTCCAGGAAATCGGTCACGACATCTGGGACCTCGACATCTCCGCTCCCCCCAACCTCACCACCATCACCCGCAACGGCCAACGCATCGATGTTGTCACCTCGGTCAGCAAAATGGGCAACACCCTCCTGCTGGACCGCCTGACCGGCAAGCCCATCTTCCCCTTTCGCCTCCGCCGCGCGCCCGCGAGCGATCTGCCCGGCGAACGCACCTGGCCTTATCAACCCGACCCCGAACTCCCTCAACCTTTCGGCAGACCGGATTTCAATGAGGACGAAATCACCGACCGCTCCCCCGAGGCGCACGATTACGTGCTGAGCAAATTTAAGAGTTCTACCGCCGGCTGGTTCCAACCCTTCCGCGAAGGCAAGATGAATATCTTCTACGGCCTCCACGGCGGCGCGGAGTGGACCGGCGCCTGCGTCGATCCCACCACCGGTTGTCTTTACGTCACCGCCTGCCGGCTGCCGTGGATCATCTCCGTGTTTCGCGACGACGATCCGCCCGACGATCCGAAAGCTCCCAAAACTCTCGGTCAAGTCGTTTACGAGCAACGTTGCGCCGCGTGCCATGGCAACAACCGCATCGGCATCGCCACCTGCCCGCCACTGCGCGGATTGCGCCATCGTCTCAACGATGAGGCCGTCATGAACCAGGTGCGGAACGGTAAGAACTCCATGCCCGCCCAACCCGACATCACCGAAGCCGACCTGAAATCCCTCGTCGATTACCTCATGCTCCGGGACCGCCCCCTGCCCGTCCCCACCGAAAAGCCCGAACGGCCGCGTTACGCCTTCAACGGCTACAACAAGTTCCTCGATCAGGATGGTTACCCCGCCTGCAAGCCACCGTGGGGAACGCTCAACTGCATCGACCTCAACACCGGAAAAATTGCTTGGCGAGTCCCTTTAGGCGAGCACAGGGAGCTTATAGCCCAAGGCATCAAGGGGACCGGCGCCGAAAACTTCGGCGGTGCCATTGTCACCGCCGGTGGACTCCTCTTCTGCTCCGGCACCCGCGA
Organism: Pedosphaera sp.; assembly: GCA_028293465.1. Lineage (GTDB taxonomy): Bacteria > Verrucomicrobiota > Verrucomicrobiia > Limisphaerales > Pedosphaeraceae > JAQGOT01. The sequence goes on from JAQGOT010000487.1 coordinate 3,676, forward strand.
CAACAAGATTCGCGCCTTCGACAAGGAAACCGGTCAGGAACTCTGGTCCGCGCCCTTGCCCTGGACCGGCTCCGCCCCGCCCGCCACCTACGAAATCGACGGCCGCCAGTTCATCGTCATCGCCGCCTCCGGTGGCGGCAAACTCGGCACTCCCAGCGGTGACGCTTACGTTGCCTTCGCCCTCCCGTCGGCCAAGTAACCCTCGAACTCGCGCAACCTCGCTGTCGAGCTGATCGTTGCCAAGGGTTGGCATATCGGCTTCGCCGGTGGTCGTGGATCAACGCGCCCCAACTCACGACGGAGAAATCGCCGTCAGTCCTTCTGCCTTTGGCCCACCGCCTGCTTATTGTCCGTTAGCGCGACCCGATGCCTGCGCCTCGGTCGCCGGACATAACAATAACAGATGAACGAACGCTGTGCGCGAATGGCGAGAAGGGTTTTGCAGCCAGGTTTGAATGCCTTTCTCCTATGAGCGAACCCTTGGATAGTCGGCAATTAAAGGCCTTTGTGACCTTGGCCAAAACCGGAAGCTACACTGACACGGCAAAAGAACTTTTCGTAACTCACTCCGCCATCAGCCACGCCATGCGTGCGCTGGAGAGCAACGCGGGCTGTCGCCTCTTGAGCAGGCTGGGCAAAAAAGTGATCCTCACCGACGCGGGCGAGGCGCTTTTGCAACACGCCGAGCATGTTCTCGAGGAAATGCGGCAGGCACGCCTGACCTTGAACGGACTGAATAAATGGGGCTTTCGCCGCTTGCGGGTGGCCGCCGAGATCAGCCTCGGTCAGGCTTTTTTAACGGCGGCTTTGGTCAAGTTCCACCAGGAGTTCCCCCGCCTGCTCATGAGTGTGGACCTCTTTGGTTCTTGTGATACTCACACTTTGCTGCAAACGAATCGCGTTGACCTCGTCTTGGCGGAAAAACCGCTGCCCGATGACCGGTTCGAGTTTATTCCTCTCTTCGCCGACCGGTTCCACCTCGTCGTAAACCCCGGCCATCCATGGGCGGCCCTCGGCGCGGCTCCGGCCGGGGAACTCCCCAAACATCCCTGCATTCTCTACCGGTCCTCACCGGAAACCCGACGCCGCTTGGAGGAATACCTGGCCAAGGATGACATCGTGTTGAACACCGTGGTCGAGATCGACAACGTGGAGGCCGCCAAGGAATTCGTAAAGCAAACCACGGCCATGTGCATCCTCCCCCTCTGGGCGATCCGGCGTGAAGTCAATGCGGGATCCCTGGTCGCGCTGCCTTTGGGTCGCAAGCCTTTCGACCACACCTGGGGCTGCATCCACTGGCGGAGCCGGTCTCTCAACCACGCGGAATCGACCTTTTTGAAAATCTGCCGGGCGGGCGTGGCGGCTTTTGCCTGAGAAAAACCCCGCCAGCGCCGGCCTCAACTCACCACTTTGTTGCGCAACGCATAACGCGCCAGTTCCACGTCGCTGTGCATCCCCATCTTTTCACAAATGCGCGCGTGATACGTCGAGACCGTCTTGATGCTCAGCGACAGTTCAAAAGCGATTTCCTTCTGTGTCCTCCCCGTGGCGATCATCCGCAACACCTGCAACTCCCGGTCGGAAAGCCTCTCGTGTGGCAATTGCTCCGCTGGCCGCTGCAGTTGGTTGACCAACCGTTCGGCCAATGCCGGGCTGACATAACGCCCTCCGCCAAGCACCTTCTTGACCGCTACAATTAACTCCTCCGGCGCGCTCTGCTTGGTGACGTAGCCAGAAGCCCCGTCTTTCATCGCCCGCACCGCGAATTCCGCCTCGGGATACATGCTGATGATCAACACCGGTAACTTGGGGTTGCTCTTCCGAATCTCCTTCAACGCCTCCAATCCGCTCTGTCCGGCCATGTCGATGTCCACCAGCGCCAGATCCCACTTCCCTTTATGGATTTGCTCGATCGCCTGCCGCGCGTTCTCCGCTTCCCCGAATTGCACCTCCCCGAGGTCCTCCTTCAGGGTATCGATCAAGCCTTTCCGCAGGATGGCGTGATCGTCAGCGATTAGAATGCGAATCATGAATTCTGCTCCCTCGTTGCATCCAAGGGAATTTGCACGGTCACCGTGGTGCCTTCTTTGCTGTTTCCGCGGAAGGTGACCGTGCCCCCCAAAATGGCCGCGCGCTCTTGCATACCCAAAAGCCCCAGTGCCTTCGGATTCGCCACATCGCTCTCCTTGATCCCGATCCCGTTGTCCTCCGCCTGAAGCTCCAGGCAATCCTCCCCGCGATTTAAACATACCACCACCCGCGTGGCCCGGGCATGCCGGGCGACATTGGTCAGCACCTCCTGAAAAATCCGAAATACCGCCGTGGCATGCTCCGCCGGCAACGCCAAGGGAACCGTGGGCAGGCTCCACTCGCATTGAATCCCGGTCCGCGATTGAAATGACTCCGCTTCCGATTCGATCGCTGCCTCCAGGCCCAGGCGGTCCAAGGTGCCGGGCCGCAACTCAAACGATAGTTTCTGAACCGAGCTGATCAACTCGTTGATGAGCTCCGTCGCCGTCGCCATCTTGTTGATCAGGGTGGTTCGCACCTCCGCCTCGCTGATGAGCAGGACCTTGGAGCGGGCCGAGTGAAGCTCCAGCTTCAGGGCGGTCAGAAATTGCCCGAGATGATCGTGAATCTCGCGCGCGATGCGGGTGCGTTCCTCCTCCCGCAACGTCTGCAGCCGGGATGAAAGCGCGCGCAATTGTTCCGTGGATCGCTGCAACCCCTCCGCCGCCTGTTTGCGCTCGGTGATATTATGCGCAATGCCCACGAGGCGGCAAATCCGCCCGGTGCCGTCACGCACCGGTATCAACGCCGTGTCAAAGAACCTGCGCCCCACCGGCAAATCAAGTTCCTCCTCGTACCGGATGGGGACGCCCGCCTCCACGCAGCGTTGGAAGTTGCCGTTGACCTCCTCCGCCACCTTTTTGGGCAGGAACTCGCCCATGAATTTGCCCACCGCCTGGGTGTTCGTCACCCCCACCGACTTCTCCTCCGCCGGGTTGAACCGGGCGACCCGGAACCTCCCATCAGCCGTCACGTCGAAAAGAAAGATACAATCCGAGGTTTTCTCGAACACCTCGCGATAGCGCTGTTCGCTTTCCCGCAACGCCGATTCGGTGCGCTGACGCTCCGCCAGTTCCGCGCTTACCTGCTGGAACGCGTTTCGGGCTGTGTGCGCCGCGAGATATTGCAGGCCGATGATGATTGCCATGTTAATCACAATTCCCACCCAGAGCCCGAACGCGCTGTAGCGGACCTCGTTGGCCGGCAAAACAACCTGCCGCTCTGCATAAACCAAGACCAACCCGCCCAGGCAGCAGAGCAGAGCGGTGATTAGACTCCAGCGTTGGTCCAGCAACAACCCCGCGATGAAAACGATGGTCAGATAGTAAGTCGTTGCGGGGGCGTGCATCCCGCCAGCGATGGCTGCGGCTCCCGTTCCAATCACCGGGAGCGTCAGCACCAGCACAATACTGGCGAACCGCGTGCGTTGCCGTTGGTTTACGCCGAGCAAAACCAGGCCCAGGCCAT
>JAQGOT010000499.1 GCA_028293465.1 Pedosphaera sp.
CGAAATTGCGGGAAGAACGCCAGTTCACCCAGGAAGGCGCCCATTGGGTGCCCGGGAACCAGATCCAACCCTCGGTGGGATGATTCCACCAACGACCGTAATGAAACGGCGCCCAACCCCACGCATAATTTGAGTTCCAAAACCAACCGACGTTGCTGTAGCACCACCGTCCGTTGTCGGAGTACGGTGCCCAACCGGGGGAAGAGATGGCGGCATAAGGTTGCCAGAACGAACCATAGCCCGGCAGGCTGCCCCAGGTGCCATAGGGGGAGAGATAGCTGTAAAAGAAGTTCCCCTGATCGGGTTGATAATTCTGGGATTGGGGCATTGGATTTTCGGTATCAGCCGAGGGCTGCGCCGGCGGTGGGTATGGCGACTGGCCTCCCGGCGGGGGGGCGGCACCGGCGGGCAGCGATTGCGGAAGGGCATTGTCGCGCACGGCTTTGTCGTGGGCCAGCATGGCGCTGATAATCCCCCCGGGAAGCCCAATGTCCTTCAGATATATAATGTCGTCCGGCTTCAGGTTGAAGGTGGAGGGAGAGTTTTGAATGGAGGAGGTGAGGATATCCGCAGCCACGCCGGAGTCCGACATCTGGATCACGTCACGGACGGGCGGGGCGAGCCGGTCCGCCGCGTTGGTCGCCGCTTTTGGGGAGTTAGTTGCGTTCGTTCCATTATTGGTGCTGCCCACCGTGTCAGGGGGGGCGTTGGTGGCGGTGCTCCCTCTGATTATGAGCGGGGGCACTGACGCGGCAGAGACGAGCGGCACAACCGCCAGGGCGAAGGCGAAGAAAATTAATCGTTGCAGTTTCATAATGCACATGAACCCACCTTTGTTACTCCTTTGCTTGGGCCCGACTAACGAGAGTCCGGCTCAAAGGGTGGACGTAATCTTCGCTACCGAGGATAGCCAACCCGGTAAGAATATAATCCCTGTGCCGGCAGGCACCAGTCGTCAAAACGCGAATTTTCACTCGACAGGCGGGTTTTCGATGGGGTATCTCATCCACTTGCCGCCAGCCAGGCAAAACCCCCCGTTTTGTGTTACGATGGGCTTGGCTTTGGAACTGGTGACTTCTTGATTGCTGCGTTTTATGACTAGCCGACAAGCCGTTAACAAATCTGGATCGACGCTCTTGCAACCCGACATTGAAGCCCGGGGGGAGGAGATTTTTGCCCGGATGGCAGGGGAAACGCCCGGGGTGTTCAGCCCAAAGAACCTCACCGGGCGTCTCATGGACTGGTCCATGCGGAATGAGTCGCTCAAGGTCCAGCTTTTCCGTTTCGTCGATGTTTTGCCGTCGTTGAGTTCGCCGAAGGAGATTGCCATCCATGCCCGCGATTATCTCGACAACGGTGAATTGGGGCTTCCGGCCTGGGTGCGCTGGGGTGTGCGACTCTCGCCGACGTTTCCCTGGCTGACCGCGTTTGCTTCACGGCAGGGTGTTACAAAAATGGCGCGGACCTTCATTCTCGCATCCACCGGTGCCGAGGCCATCCCGCAATTGAAGGCGACGCGCCGCGTGCCGCTCGCTTTCACCATGGACATTCTCGGCGAAACGGCGGTCAGCGAGCCGGAGGCCGAGCACTATCAGGCCCGTTATTTGGAATTAATCGAGAGCCTTGCGCGTGAGGCGAAGCGATGGCCGCGGGTGGATCAGATTGATTGCAACGACCGGGGTGAGATTCCGAAGGTAAACATTTCGGTCAAGCTTTCTGCGCTTTATTCGAGGATCCACGCGACTGACCCCGAGGGGGCCATCAAAGGGATTGGCGACCGGTTACGGCCGCTGCTGCTCGCCGCGAAAGAGCGCGGGGTGTTCATCAACTTCGACATGGAGAGCATGGCGCTCAAGGACCTGACGATCGAGTTGTTCAAGCGGCTGTTGGATGAGCCCGAGTTGCGGGATTATCCACATTTCGGGCTGGCGTTGCAGGCCTATCTGCGTGATTCGGGGACGGACCTGGAAGGATTGATCTCCTGGGCCAAATCCCGCGGTCGCCGCATCACCATCCGGCTGATCAAGGGCGCTTACTGGGATTACGAAACGGTGCTGGCGCAACAACGCGGTTGGCCGATACCGGTGTTCCAACAAAAGGCGGAGTCCGACGCGAATTACGAGCGACTTGCCCGGCGTATGCTGGAGGAGGGACAATCGGTCAATTGCGCGTTTGGAACGCACAGCGTCCGGAGCATCGCGGCCTGCATGGTGATGGCGGAGCAGCTTGGGCTCGCGCCCAACAGCTTCGAGTTTCAGATGCTGCATGGGATGGCCGAACCGATCAAGCTGGCGCTGGTCAAGATGGGTTACCGCGTGCGCGATTACTGCCCGATCGGGGAAGTCCTGCCCGGGATGGGTTATCTCGTCCGGCGCTTGCTGGAGAACACTTCAAATGAAGGCTTTCTCCGCGCCACCTTTACTGAGCGCACTTCGCACAAGGAATTGCTCCGCGATCCGGCGACGGTGGCGGCGAAACAGAATTTAAACGGTGTCCAACCGGCAAACAACCATGATGCGGCGCTCACAACACCCGATAAAGAAAGCATGGACAGACCTAATTTCCACAACGAACCCTTAATCGATTTCACAATCGCGGAAAACCGGCAGCGGATGCAAGCCGCGCTGACGAAGGTGCGTGCCGGGCTTGGCGGCAAATATCCGCTGATCATCGGCGGCGCGGAAAAATGGACCGGGCAGGAGATTCTCTCCACCAACCCGGCAAAGCCGGAGGAAATCATCGGGCGCGTGGCCAAGGCGGGACGGGCGGAAGCTGACCTTGCGCTCGCGAGTGCGCAAACGGCTTTCCGTGATTGGAGCCGCCGCAGCGTTGACGAACGTGCGCGGGTGCTGGAGCGGGCAGGGGAGTTGATGCGACAGGAGCGGTTCGATCTGGCCGCGTTGGAAGTGTTCGAGACTGGAAAGAGTTGGATTGAAAGCGATGGCGACCTGGCCGAAGCCATCGATTTTTGCGACTTTTACGCCCAGGAGATGCGGCGGATTGCTTCGTCGCGCTACCTGGTGCCCGGCGAGACGAGCATTCACGCGTATGTGCCGCGCGGCATTGCGCTGGTGATTGCGCCCTGGAATTTTCCGCTGGCCATTCTGTGTGGGATGGTCACCGCCGCCCTGGTCACCGGGAATGCCGTGATCATGAAACCGTCGGAGCAATCGTCCGTGGTCGGCGCGCGGCTCATGGACATCCTGACGCGCGCGGGAGCGCCCGCGGGGGTGGTCAGCTTTTTGCCCGGGGCAGGCGAGGAGGTGGGTGCTTACCTGGTGATCCATGCGCAGGTGGACCTGATCGCTTTTACCGGTTCTCGCGAGGTTGGCTTGAAGATTTTTGAAGTCGCGGGCCAGACGCGGCCGGGTCAGAAGCAGTTGAAGAAAGTGGTGTGTGAGATGGGCGGCAAGAATGCCGCGATCATTGATAGTGATGCGGATCTGGATGAAGCAATACCGGCGGTGCTGTATTCGGCGTTCGGTTACCAAGGCCAGAAATGCTCGGCATTGTCGCGCTTGATCGTGCTGAAGGAAAATTACACGCGCGTGGTGGAGCGGTTGATCGCGGCGGCGAAAGGATTGCAAGTCGGCATGCCTGAGGATCCCGCGGCGGTGATGGGACCGGTGATCGACAAGGCGGCCTACGACCGGATTCGGAGTTATATCGAGATTGGGAAAAAGGAAGCGAAACTCGCGTTCCAGGGAGAGATTCCCAAGGGTGAGGGTTATTTCATCCCGCCCACGATTTTCACCGACGTGCCAGCCGGCGCGCGGATTGCCCAGGAAGAAATCTTCGGCCCGGTGCTGGCCGTGTTGAAGGCTGAGGATTTGGACCAGGCCTTGGCCTTTGCGAATGGGACCGAGTACGCGTTGACCGGCGGATTGTTCTCGCGGAGTCCCGGGAACATCGAGCGCGTAAAGGCGGAAATGGAAGTGGGTAATTTGTACATCAACCGCGGCATCACTGGCGCGATTGTGGCCAGACATCCTTTTGGCGGATTCAAAATGTCCGGCGGTGGCACGAAAGCCGGCGGTCGCGATTACCTCCAGAATTTTCTCCTGCCGCGGGTCGTGACGGAGAACACCATGCGTCGGGGATTTGCGCCGGAGGAGAGCAAATAGCTGGTTGTTGGCCGATAAATGACAACGGAAGATATTCTTACGAGAAGGCGCTGAACAAGGCGCGCATTTCTTCATCCACCTGCGTCGGGTCGGAAAGCGTCTGGCTGACTTCCTCGCGCAGGAGTTCCCGATACCGCACCCGCAAACGATGGACGGCGACTCGGACCGCGCCCTCGCTCAATTGCAATGCAACGGCGGCCTCACCGTAGGGAATGGCGCTCTTCCCAACCATCAAATAAGGCTTCAACTG
>JAQGOT010000512.1 GCA_028293465.1 Pedosphaera sp.
CTCTACTACGACGTGTAGAGAAAACTGAATTCCGCGAGGGCACCTCGGTTCGCGAGGTGCCCTTTTTTCACCCCAAATTTAAAAGAAATGCCTGATTTTATTAGGGGAACGCAGGGTGTGAATAACTCGTGAATAAGAGTTAATATGTTGTCCTCGTAAGCCGGACGTGATTGGACTAAAAACAATCACCTCGGTGAGATTTCGCAAGCCGGTGCTCAGCGTCGAAAAATGCGAATGGGATCTTTCGGGTTTGATTTATACGTAAGTAATTGGAAAGTAACGTTTTGCGAAACACTAAAATAACCAAGGCGGCGGTGACAAAAGGTTTGTTGATTGATTTTCTTGGTTTGTCGTCGGATCGGGGCTATAACAGCCCCGCAAAGGAAGTGTTACAAGGGCGTTACGAGGTCAGGTGAATAAAATGCCTGAAAATGGGCCGAATGGGATGATAATGATGCAAGCTTCCGCCGAACAAATCTGGTCTGCCGCGCAGCAACAATTGCGCAGTATGCTGAGCGCAGACACCTTCAACCTTTGGTTTGCTCCCTTGCGGGCGCATGATGTGGAAGGCGACTGCATCAACCTCGAAGTGGCCAATGATTTCTGCGAAGTCTGGCTCAAGGACAATTACATGGGCCTGCTGCAGGATGTCCTGTCCCGCTCCTCGGGCCAGCCAATGCATGTGAAATTCAAGGTCGTGGCCGGCAGCCCGGTGCTCACCGCGCCAGTCCACCTCCAGCAGGCGAAAACCAAAATCACCGAGGTTCTCACCGAGCGCGCTTCCACCGAACTGGGGTTTAATCCCAAGAATACCTTCGACACCTTCGTCGTCGGCAATAACAACAATTTCGCCCACGCCGCCGCCATGGCGGTCGCGCAGGCGCCCGGCAAGTCTTACAATCCGCTGTTCCTCTATGGTGGCGTGGGATTGGGCAAGACGCATTTGCTCCATGCCATCGGCCAGGCGGTCCTTGGACAACGGAAAGGCGCGCGCGTTTCCTACGTCTCCTCGGAAAAATTCACGAACGAATACATCGACGGCATTCAAAACAACCAGCTCGCCAAGTTCCGCAAGCGGTACCGCCAGAGCGAGGTGTTGTTGATCGATGACATTCAATTCCTGGCCGGCAAGGAACGCATTCAGGAGGAATTCTTTCATACCTTCAACGCGCTGCACGAATCCCACCGGCAGATCGTGCTCACCTGCGACCGCCCCGCCAGCGAGATTCAAAACCTCGAGCAGCGGCTCGTCTCCCGCTTCGAATGGGGTTTGGTCACCGATTTGCAGCCGCCGGACATCGAAACCCGCCTGGCCATTCTCCGCAAGAAAGCCAAGTCCCTCGGCGTGGAACTGCCGGAGGATATCATGAATTTCCTGGCGCAACGGATTCGCGCCAACATCCGCCGCCTCGAAGGCGCGTTGATTCGCGTGGCCTCCTACGCCTCGCTGACCGGCAAGAAGCTGAGCATCGAAGTCGTGGAAGGCCTCCTGCGCGAGGTGCTCCATGAAGAAGGCCGCTTTTCCATCAACATTGAAGTTATTCAAAAGCGCGTCGCGGAGCATTTCGACATCCGCCTCGCCGACATGACCAGCAAGCGCCGGCCCGAGAACATCGCCTTCCCCCGCCAGATCGCCATGTTCCTCTCCCGCCAGATGACCGAGAGCTCCCTCAACACCATCGGCGAAGCTTTTGGTGGGCGCGATCACGGCACCGTCCTGCACGCCTGCCGCCTGGTCAAAGACCGCATGGAAGTGGATGCGAACGTGCGCCAGGTGGTCCAGTACTTGGAAAAGCAGTTGCTGCGATAACCAGCTTCCGGTTTAAATTTGGCAGATGCGCAAGCTGCGACATCCCAAAGCAGTGTGCTGTTGACATGAAAAAGGGGAGTTCCTAACTGCCTTCACATGACGTTATTGATGCTTCCGTTTGGACTGTTACCTCTTTCAATTGGTTTATGGCAGTTGAAACGAGGCATTAAAAACCGCTCCTGGAGCGTCACCGAGGGAACAATCACGGAATCGCGTGTTATGGAACGTGGCGTCAGTTACAGATACTTTGATCCGCAAGTTTCCTACGAATATCAAGTCGGTCCAAATCGCTACACCTCGAGCCGTATCAACGAAGGCGGCTATTCCTTTGGCAGCGATTTTGCGGCCCGAACTATTATCAAGCGCTACCGTCCGGACAAAAAAGCACGAGTTTCGTACAACCCGAATCGGCCGGAACAATCGGTGTTGGAGCCCGGCCCGACGTTTGGAACCTATGTCTGGCTGTTCATCGGATGCCTTTTTACCTTTATTTGTTTTGCGGCCAATTATTGATTACAATCTTGAAGCTTGCAAAATCCAGCGCCAACCTCAGTTCAACCGAAACCCACCGAACCGGTCATCCAGGTTCAGGGCCTGACCAAGGCTTTCCGCACCTATAAGAAGGAACCCGGCTTCCGCGGCTCCCTCAAGGGCCTGTTCCATCGGCGCTACGAGCAAACCTTCGCCGTCAAGGATGTCAATTTCTCCGTCGCGCCCGGCGAATTGGTCGGTTTCCTCGGCCCGAACGGCGCGGGCAAGACGACCACGCTCAAAATGCTCGCCGGGTTGCTGCATCCCACCGGTGGCTCCGCGCACGTCCTGGGTTATGTGCCGTGGGAACGCAACGACGGTTACCGCCGTCAGTTCGCCCTGTTGCTCGGCCAGAAAAACCAGCTTTGGTGGGATCTGCCCGCCCGGGAATCACTGGAACTCAACGCCAAGATCTACGGCATCCCGCGCGCTTCCTTCGACCGCACGGTGGCCGAAATGACCGAACTCCTCCGGGTCAAGGACAAGCTCAACGTCATGGTCCGCGAGCTTTCCCTGGGCGAACGGATGAAGATGGAACTGATCGCCGCGCTGCTGCACCAACCGAAGGTTCTCTTCCTTGACGAGCCGACCATCGGCCTCGACGTCATTTCCCAAAAGACCGTGCGGGAATTCTTGCGCGACTATAACGCGAAGCAGAAGACCACCATCTTGCTCACCAGCCATTACATGGCGGACATCCAGGAGCTCTGCCGGCGCGTCATCATCATTGATCACGGCACCATTTTCTTCGACGGGTTGCTCAGCGAAATCGTCGATCGCTTCGCCGATTCCAAGCTCATCACCATCCATTGCGATGGCGCCGAAGCCCACCCGAAGGAGAGCCTCGCCAAATACGGCGAGTTGGTGGAACAAAACGCCGACAGCATCAAGCTCAAGGTCAAGCGCGACCGCGTCATCCCCGTCTGCAAAGCCCTGCTTGACGACCTTCCCGTCAGCGACATCGATATCGAGGAAGTCCCCATCGAGGATGTCATCCGCCAGATCTTCGCCCGCTGAGCGTTGTCCGGGTGCGGAGCGGCCAAAGCCGAAAAGGAACGGCCGCGCTGGGTTGCCAACGCGGCCGGAGATTCCAAGATACTTTTCGTCAAAGGTGGTCGTGCCAGGCTGGGTGCTTACTTCACTCCGCCCGCCCCGCCCATTTTCTTCATCATGGCTTCCTGCATCATCGTCTGCAGGCTGGTGTACTTCGTCAAATCAGTGGGGGCGTCAAAGAGCTTGGCGGCGGGCTTGTCGAGTTTCACCTCTTTGAATTTCATCAAAATGGTGTTCCCCTCCGTGGTCATCTGCAACTGTACGGGGAAATCCTTCAGGTCGGAAGCATTCCAAACGAGGGCATCCTGCTTTTCGCCCTTGTCATCGGTCATGGTGACCTTGTTTTTCTCGCAGGGATGACCATCGATGGTCTCCTTGCCGAGGCTGGCCGTTTCCAGCTTATAATCTTTGTTCGCACTCGCCGCCTCTTTCTCGCTCATGGCGATTTCGGCATAGGACTGCAGCCCGGGATAAATCACGAGGGTCATTTTCTTGTCGGGCCGGGAGATGGCCACTATTTTATCCATGCCCATCTGCTTCATCATCGCGGCCGCATTGGGGGGCATCGGGCCGCCCTTCGCAGTGGTCATGTCCATCTCGCTGCGGGTCTTGCCTTCCAGCATGCTGATATTCATCTCCATGGTCATCGGTTCCTTCTGCTCGGACATCCGGAGATTGAGCTCGGCCTTGGCCGTGAAGGCATTGTTCTTGCCGAACAATTTGGTCATGGCCGCGTCCATGCCCGGAGTCGCACCCGAGCCCATTTGGGCAAAACAGGAAAAGCTTCCGAGCGCAGCGGCCAGAAACAGGGAGGTTAAAGCTTGTTTCATAATCTTTATTGGTTTGATGAATGTTGTAGTGTAGCCGAGGAACATACGCGCTAACGGTGATTTAGCGAGCCAAATCGCGATACCAGCTTGTTTCAATGCGGTTCCAAGCGACGACCTGCCTTCGGGCCTGATCCTTTAACCGCAACGATCAAAGGGAGCAAAGAGGGGAGGGAGGACCATGAAAGCGATCACGGCGTTAAGTGACCAGGTGCCACAGACGGCGTGTGACCGCCGGGAGTTCCTGGTGTTTTGGCCTCGGCGTTCTTTGACCTGTGCGGTTAAGTGAATCGAGCCCGGTTGATCAGCTTCCCCCTTGCCACCGAGCCGGAAATAGGGTGTTATGGGGTCAGATTCATGTCTAGAACGCTGCTCGCCATTTGCGCCGCGCTGTTGCTTGGGAACGCCCATGCCCAACAGAATTCTCCGCCTGCCTTCAACCGGGAACTGTCCCGCGTTAATTACAGTCTTTCAAAGCAGTTCATCATTCACAGTCGTCCCCGCACCGGCTGGCTGCCCGCGCTGGGCTCCTCCGCCGACGTCGTCCGGCTCGAACCCAACCTGCTCGCCATCTCCTGCGAGCGGATCAAGCGGGCCTTGATGAAGGAATTGGGCGTCACGGCCGACGAATGGCGTGGCAAGGTCGAGATCCATCTCCATCCCGCCCGCAACCTTGGCGAAACGATTTGCGTGACCTCCACCCAGTATGGCAAGAACTGGACTTACCGCCTGGAACTGCCCGATGCCCTCGA
>JAQGOT010000546.1 GCA_028293465.1 Pedosphaera sp.
CGACCAGCGCCACCTGGACGCCGCCGCCCTCGCACGGATGCTGCAGGAGGCCAAGGACGCGAGCGAACGGTTAGCCCGCGAGGGAAACGTCACCGTCTCGTGGGAGCGGTTGTGGCAGATTGAACCGGTGCTTTTCAACAATGACCTGATCGCCATGTGCGATGAAGCGATCTTGGAGACCTCTGGCAAGCGATACCGCCTGCCCTCCGGCCCGCTGCACGACGCCGCCGAGGTCGCGCGCGCCGGCGTGCCCACCGTCATGATGTTCGTCCAAAGCCTGCACGGCATCAGCCACAACAAAATCGAGGATACAAAAGAAGAGCACTTGGAAATGTGCGTCACGGCTTTTGATAAGCTTGCGGAGAAAACAATGCGGTGGGTGGCAGCGGCTCGGTGAGTGGTGATGAGTTGGCAGAATTGGCTTTTTTGACCGCAACGTTGGAATTATACAAGCGGCGGTCTTGAAAACGAAACTCGTCCCCCAACAAATCTCTCGACACCGTTGAGAGAATTGATTCACCCTCGCTAATCCGTTGGTGATTGTGGTAGTATTTTTGCATGGGTCACGAGATTCAGGATTTGGTCAGCCTTGAAATGGCGCGGCGCATTGCCGCTAGGTTGCCGCAGCACCCCGAGTGGGTCCTCTTCGCCCGGTCAAACCTCGAACGGTGGTCACGGTTGAACGCCCAAGCTCCGGGATTGCTCCGGTGCTACACCGAATGGTTGGCCTTGCTGGCGCGTCCTCTTTCCGAAATCTGTGGCCTGCTTACCGCCGAGACTGAGCAAGGCCAGCGCCTTCGCCAGAATTCCCCGTTTGCCGGCGTGCTCCCGCCGAAGGAGGTATGGGAAATCAAATCGCGCCTCCGCCATGCAACGAGCCCAGCTTGAGCACATCATCCGCGCGGCTGCGGCCATCACCGGCACCGACCGCTTCATCATCGTCGGCAGCCAGGCGGTGTTGGGTCAGTTTCCGAGCCCGCCAGACGAACTGCTCGTGTCCATCGAGGCAGACCTCTTCTCGCCTCGCGGCCCGGCTGACGCAGAGCTGATTGATGGAAGTATCGGCGAAGGTTCGCCATTCCACCAAACCTTCGGCTATTACGCCCACGGCGTGGCTGAGGAAACTGCTGTTCTGCCGATGGGATGGCAGCATCGACTAATTCCTGTTCACAACGAGAATACGGGTGGAGGCATCGGCCTCTGCCTTGAAGTGCATGATCTTGCCGTATCCAAACTGGTCGCCGGACGGGAGAAGGATTTGAGCTTCATCGACTCTTTGCTGCGTCATAATCTTGCGACGGAAGACGTTCTCCTGGATCGACTGACCGCTACCTCTATCCCTTCGGACAAGCGGGATCTCTCCGTGCATCGGTTGCGGCGGATTTCCCGTGACAGGAAGCAGGCTCCCTGACCAATCGGAAAAACTGACCATGATCACCCCGCGTTACTCAACCGTCCAACTCAACTCCCTCGCCCGTGAAGAATTTGCCCGCATTGTTGGCCCCGTGTTCGAGCATTCCCCTTGGATCGCAGAAGCAACCTGGGCGGACCGACCCTTTGATGATTCAGAGCGGTTGCACATCGCCCTGATGCGGACGGTGCAAACCGCCGGCGAGGAAAAGCAGGTTAAGCTGATCCAGGCGCATCCCGATCTCGTTGGCCGGGCGGCTCTGGCGGGCACGCTGACCCCTGAATCCAATCGTGAGCAGGCCACCGCGGGATTGGGCCAGCTCAGCCCCAAGGAGATTGCCGTGTTCCAAAAGTACAACCAAGCCTATCGGGAGAAGTTCGGTTTCCCTTTCGTGATCTGCGCGCGATTGAATAAAAAGGAAGCCATCCTGAAAGGCTTCGAAACGCGGCTCAAGAACACACGAGCGCAGGAGATTCGGACGGCCTTGGATGAGATTGGAAAAATTGCCTGGTTACGTTTGCAGGATCTTATCAGTGATAAATGCTGACCCTATCATTTTATGCCCTCAAAATTAAGTACCCACGTCCTGGATACGGCCCATGGCTGTCCGGCGCACGGGATGCAAATCGAACTCTGGTCGCTCGCGGACAAAACGCCCACATTGTTGAAAACCGTCCGCACCAACGCCGATGGTCGCACTGACGCACCGCTTTTGAGCACTGCGGAGATGAAAACGGGACAGTATGAACTGATTTTTTACGTGGGGGACTATTTCGCTCAAAAGACGCCGCCTTCCGCCTCCATTCCTTTCCTGGATCGGGTGCCGGTGCGGTTCGGCATCGCCGATCCCGCCGCTTCTTACCATGTTCCATTGCTTGCCTCGCCTTGGGCCTATAGCACGTATCGCGGCAGTTGAGGCTGTCCGTTCATGAATTGTCACGGTCGGCCATACCGGCATCGCTGCCGCGTATTTCCTTGTAGGACAACCCAATAAACAGTTTCGAATAGTGCAAATTGGCGCGACATTTGCTGCTTTGTTGGACAAATTTAGGCAGATTATTAGTCATGAGCGCGATTGATCTTGCACAGGCAGTGATGGAACGCATTGAGGCGCTGGCCCGCATCAGCGAGGATCCCGACCGCCTCACCCGCACCTTCGGTTCGCCCGCGATGCGCAAAGCCAACGAACTGGTCGGTTCCTGGATGCGCGAGGCGGGCATGACGGTTTCGGAAGATGCCATCGGCAACCTCATCGGTCGCTACCCGGGACGGGATGAATGGTCCAAAACTTTCCTGCTCGGCTCCCATTTGGATACGGTTCGCGATGCCGGAAAGTTTGACGGCCCGCTTGGCGTTATCGCCGCCATCGCCTGCGTTCAGCAACTCCACCAAAGCCAGACCCGGCTTCCCTTTGCCATCGAAGTTGTCGCGTTCGCCGATGAGGAGGGGGTGCGTTTTCAAACCACGTATCTGGGAAGCAAAGTGATGGCGGGTTCTTTCAAAGAACAGGATCTCAAGCGCGTCGATGCCGCCGGCGTTTCCATGGCCGATGCAATTCGCGCCTTCGGCGGCAATCCTGACCAGTTAAAATCCGGATGCCGCGACCCGAATCAGGTGCTCGGCTATACCGAACTTCATATCGAGCAGGGGCCGGTGTTGGAAAAGAAATACCAACCGGTGGGAGTGGTCACGGCCATCGCAGGCGCGACCCGGGTCAAGGCCCGTTTCACCGGTCAAGCGGGCCATGCGGGCACCACGCCGATGTCACTGCGCCGCGATGCATTGGTGGCCGCCGCGCAATTCATCGCGGCGGTGGAAGCCTGCACCCGTGATTACCCGGCCCTCGTGGCCACGGTTGGGCAGATTGAAGCCCGTCCCGGCGCGAGTAATGTGATCCCGGGTGATGTGGTCCTCACCGTGGACGTGCGGCATCAGCTCGATGGGATGCGCACGGCAGCCTGTGCCCGGCTGCAGGAGGTGGCCAATGAAATTGGCGAGAAGCGCGGCATCATTGTGGACTGGGAAGTGGTGCATGAAGCCCAATCCGTGCCCTGTTCGCGTGAACTGACCTTGCTGCTGGCGAAAGCGGCTCGCCGACATCTGGTGCAGGTGACCGAATTACCCAGCGGCGCGGGCCACGATGCCGCCGTCATGGGCGAAATCATGCCCATGGCCATGCTCTTTGTGCGCTGCAAGGGCGGGATCAGCCATCATCCGGATGAATCGGTGTTGGTGGATGATGTGCGACTTGCAATTGCCGTGTTGAGCGACTTCCTGCTACTGTTGGCCAATCAGCATCCAGTTGCCAATAAAAAGCATGTCTGAACTCGATCTCCTCCTGCGCGGAGGAACCGTGGTCACCGCCACCACCGCGAAACCCCTCGATGTCGGTGTGGCGGACGGGCGGATTGTCGCGCTCAAAGCGGATCTGCAGGCTTCCAGTCGGGAGGTTATTGATGCCACCGGGCTGCACATTTTTCCCGGTGTGATTGATGCCCATGTTCATTTTAACGAACCGGGGCGGACGCAGTGGGAGGGCTTTGTCACCGGTTCCAAGGCGCTGGCTGCCGGCGGTGGCACTTTATTTTTCGACATGCCGCTCAATGCCCATCCGCCGACGCTGGATGCAGACAGTTTCAGCCAGAAACTGTCGGCGGCGAAGGCTGGATCGCTGGTTGATTTCGCTTTCTGGGGAGGACTGGTGCCGACGAATCTGGATCACCTGGAGGAACTGGCCGAGCTCGGGGTGATTGGCTTCAAGGCGTTCATGTCCAACAGTGGCATCGAAGATTTTTCCAGCGTGGATGACCACGTGTTGCGCGAGGGCATGAAACGCGCGGCCAGGTTGAAAAAAATCGTGGCCGTCCATGCCGAAAGCGACGTCCTCACGCGCGAGTTGTCCGAGCAAAGCCTGCGTTTGGGGAAGACGTCAGTTCGCGATTATCTGGATTCGCGCCCGATCGAGGCCGAACTGGACGCCATCAAACGCGCGCTGGCCATCGCGGGCGAAACGGGCTGCGCGTTGCACATCGTGCATGTCAGTTGCGGTGTCGGCATTGCGTTGATCGCCAAGGCTCAAAAGGCGGGCGTGGATGTGACTTGCGAAACCTGTCCTCATTATTTGGTGCTGACGGAGGAAGACGTGGTGCATCTGGGCGCGGTGGCCAAGTGCGCCCCGCCGCTTCGGCCGAAA
>JAQGOT010000553.1 GCA_028293465.1 Pedosphaera sp.
TCCATTCCCGAAGGCGTTTAAGCACGGTGACCCCGTCCATGTCAGGCAAACCCAAATCCAACACGACCACATCCGGTCGTCGTGTACGGCTTGAAGTTTTGGATCATTCCTTGCGACACAAGGAACATCGCGAAAACCAGGCAGATCGGCAGCAGCAAATAATAAGTCACGCGAATCAGATCAACCCAGAAGTTGCCCAACGTTTTCGCGCTATGCCGGGCGATGCCCCGCACCAGGGCCGCAGCCAGGGCGATACCCACGGCGGCGGAACCGAAATTGTGGATCACCAGCGCCACCATCTGGGAGAGATAGGACATGGTCGATTCGCCGCCGTAGCTTTGCCAGTTGGTGTTGGTGACAAAGCTCGCCGACGTGTTAAACGACAGGTGTGGCGTGAGCGCGCCGAATTTCTGGGGATTCAAGGGCAGCCATTGCTGCATGCGCAAAATGGCATAGGTGAACAGCGCGCTGACCAGACTGAAAATCAGCATGGCGGCCGTGTAACGCTTCCAATCGTGTTCCACGGTGGGATCCACGCCGAGCAGCCGGTAGGTGACTCGCTCCAGCGGTTTCACCAACCGGTCGAACCACGTCCGACCGTTGACGTCCAGGACCTGTTCCAGATAAAGGCCCATCGGCTTGGTGATCAAAACCAAGGCCCCCACGAACAGCACCAGTTGCAGCCAATCAAGATTTCGCATAAGGAAAGTCAGTTAAAATTTTTCCGGGCGCAGCATGGCGATCAGCAGGTAAACGCAGAGCAGGCAGGCGACAATTCCCACGATCAAATTTTCCATAAAGTTGACCTATAATTTTTCACAAAACCGGATGTAAAGCCCGCTGACGGCGAAGAAGCCGACCAGCACCAGCACATAGATAAGATCAGTCATAAAGTTTTTACGGGGTTACGATGAGCACGGGAGAGTGGGTATGGCGGATAACGTGCTCGGCAGTCTTCCGAGCCAGCAGGCGGCCGAGTCCGCGGTGTTTATGGAGTGCAAGGACCAGCAAATCGGCCGGGTGATCGGCCAGATAATCTTCGATGACGGCGGCCGGCTGGCCTTCTTCAATTACATAGCCAGCCGGGATGCTTTCCTCCTTCACCACCGCCGTCATTCGTGCGAGCCGTTCAGCGGCGGTCTGGCGCATTTCCTGTTTGATCCCCTGAACATTCGCCGGGCCATACGGGCTTAGATTGAGCGTGATGGCGTGAAGGAGGGTGATCGGTGTGCGTTTCCTCTTCGCGATGATTATGGCGCAATCCACCGCTTGGAGCGACAAGGGGCTAAAATCAATCGGAACCAGAATACCGCCGGAGCGGCTGGCATCCCGGTCGTTCCCTTCGATGAAATCTCCGCATTCAGCAGCGCGGCGGGCAAAATCGGACCAAAGGGTTGGCGCGGCGGGCTTTGGGATGCTGGTCGTCGCACGGGGCGAGAGCAACGCCTCCAGCGCCTTTCGCGCGCCTACCATCCACCACGACTGCATTGCTGCTTCCACTCTCACACCCATAACCTCGGTCAGATTGAGGATTTGGGGTAATCAAAATGAGCCTCCACTACGTTAAGAAATCAATAAAATCTGCGGTTTCATCACTCAACACGTCCTAGGTTGGCGGAACCATCGGCCAGTTAGCGGGTGAACGGGATGGCTCCGGTCATTTGCTGGTCCGCGAAGTCCAAGAAAACCTTCCAATCGTGCTTGGTCATGGAGTGTTTGCCGGGCCGGATGTAATAAGTGAGCCGGCTGACGGATAGGGTGCTGGTCTCGGGCATCTGCCGGGCGTCCAGACCGCCCGCGTCGAGCAGGCGGTAAACGGGGTCCGCCGCTTGCAGGACTTCGAATTGCCCGGCGGGATTGGACCAGGCGTCCTCGGTGGCACAGGAGAACAACACGGGACGGGGGGCGATCAGGGCGACCAAACAATTTTGATCGAACGGAAGGCGCTCCGGTTCATCATTGAATTTTTTGAACTCGCCGTTGAACCAATGCGGGAACCGCTCGTTGATGTTTCTGACGGACTCGCCGGTTTTTCCACGGCTGGGCGAAGTGCCACCGCAACCCGCCTGCAGCGGGATCGCCAGCGCGATGCGATCATCGAAGGCGGCGGCGAGCGCGGCGGCTTTGCCATTGCGCGAATGACCCACCACGGCGATGCGGCGCGGGTTGATATCCTTGTCGGTCACGAGATAGTCCACCGCGCGGGAGAGGCCCCAGGCCCAGGCGGCGATGGCGCCCATTTCGTTGGTGAGCTTAAGCTGCGCCCGAATGCCCTCCTTGGCGTCGGGCCGGTCGGGCTCGACATCGCCATAATAAAAGGTGGCCACCGCGTAGCCGCGGTCGATGGATTGTTCGATTGCCCAGCTTTCCACCTGGGTGCCACGCCCCGCATCGGTCGCGTGATTGTCCACGCAGCCGGGACTGGCCTTGGGCATCCATGTGACCGGCAAGGCGATGTTGGTGTCCGTGACCAGGGCATGATTGCCGGAGAAGTTCAAACCCAGAAACACCGGAAAGGTGGTTGGCATGGCGGGTGCGGCCGTTGCCGTGGGGCCCGGGCCTCTGAGCGCACCGGCTCCGCTGGGGTCCGCCGTGATAAGGGCGGTTGTGTGATGCGCATTGGGAATGACCAACAGCAGTTGGATCTTGGGCGCAGCGGGAGTGTTGCCGAGGCTGATGGTAATCTCCTTGGCTGTCGCCTTTCCGGCGAAGAAATTTTTGTCAACGCGATCGACACTGAAATGCATGTCCTTGGGCTTGGGCGGCAGCGTCCCATACATGTAATGCTGGAACAGCGCCTTGAGCTCGGGCCGGCGTTGGCGGAACCATTCCCGCTGGTTGGTGACCCGCTGGCCGTTGGTCATGACGAGTGGGTCGGGCAGCGCGGCTTGGGCTGGCAATTGCGCCACGTCGGGAAAGGAATCGACGGCGAGAAGGGGCAGCGCCAGGCCGAGTTGCAGGGCAACGACGAGAAATGTGGATTTCATAGTGGGTGAGGTGGAGCTTAAACCGGCTGCGTGGCGATTACAATTCAAAGCGTCGGGCCCACCGCGCAAATTTGAGCATGAATGCCCTATGGACAAAGCTCCATCAAACGTGGAAGCATCTGGGAGGGAATATGAACGATTCATTTACTGAGTTCGCGGTGAAGATGCGCCAGGGCGGTTGCAACGAGGCGGCGATCCGCGCGTTTCAGCACAGCTATGAGAACCTCGTGGCCGGCCAGACCGGGATGATCCCGGAAGCCAGCATCCAGCCCGTCGTCGCGCTGCCGCGGTTGGATCAAATCACGAAACAATTCCGGGATGGGGCGCTCCTGTCGCAGGTGGTCGTGCTGAAGCTCAACGGCGGACTCGGCACCGGCATGGGATTGGCGAGCGCCAAGTCGCTCCTGCGGATCAAGGACGAACTGACGTTCCTGGATTTCATCGCCAAACAAATTCTCGATTTGCGCCGGAAACATAATTCCCCCTTGCGCTTCATGCTGATGAACAGTTTCAGCACGAGTGCCGAGACGCTGGAGTTTCTGACAAAATATCCCGAGCTGGGCGAGCCAAAATCGATGGAATTGATGCAGAGCGCCGCGCCCAAGGTGGATGCGACGACGTCGCAGCCGGTCGCCTGGCCGCAGAATCCGGAGCTGGAATGGTGCCCGCCGGGTCACGGCGATATTTATCCCTCGCTGCTCGGCTCCGGCTGGCTCGACCGCTTGCTGGCAGACGGCGTGAAATATCTGTTCGTGTCCAACTCGGACAATCTCGGCGCAAGTTTGGATTTGAATCTGTTCGGTTACTTTGTGTCCTCCAACACCCCGTTCCTCATGGAGGTGTGCGAGCGGACGGCAGCCGACCGCAAGGGCGGCCATCTGGCGCAACGCAACGGCAAGCTGTTGCTCCGCGAATCAGCGCAATGCCCCGAGTCGGATATGGACGCCTTTCAGGACATCCACCGGCATCGCTTTTTCAACACGAACAACCTCTGGATCCGGCTGGATCGATTGAAGGAATTGCTGGATGAGCAGGGCGGCTTTATTCCGCTGCCGATCATCAAGAACGTCAAGGCGGTCGATCCCCGGGATAAAAAGTCACCCAAGGTCATTCAATTGGAAACGGCGATGGGCGCGGCGATCGGCTGCTTCGATGACGCGGGGGCGATCGTCGTGCCGCGAAGCCGCTTCGCGCCGGTCAAGACCACGTCCGACCTGCTGGCGTTGCGTTCGGATGCGTACGCCGTGACGGAAGACTGGCGGCTGGTTCTCGCGCCGCGCACCCTAGGCATTCAGCCGACGATTGATCTGGACTCAGATGCCTACAAGCTGGTGGACCAACTGGACGCCATGTTGACGGACGGCGTGCCCTCGCTGGCGCTTTGCCGCGAGCTGACCGTGCGCGGACCGGTGCAGTTCAGTGCGAAGAATGTTTTCAAAGGGAAGGTTACCGTCACCAACAGATCCGGCGCGCCGAAGAAGCTCCCACCAGGGGAGTATCAGGATGTGGTGAAGGAATTGGGCTGAGTCGGTTCAATTCCTCTTTTCCTGAAGATAATGGTACCACTCGCTTTGGATGCGCTCGGTGGGA
>JAQGOT010000591.1 GCA_028293465.1 Pedosphaera sp.
CGACCAGCACTCCGGCGCGCACGGCGTGCGCCTGCCCTTTTTCGGCCAGGAGTGCAGCACCACCAAGGCACCGGCGGTTTTCGCGTTGCGCTACAATCTGCCGCTGCACACCGTCATCTGCTTTCGCACCCGGCTGGGCCACTGGCGCATCGAGGTGAACGACCCCATTCCCACGCACCAGCACGGCGAACCGCGCAGCACGGAGGCCATCATGCTGGACGTCAACCGCGCGTTCGAGGAAGCCATCCGCCGCGACCCCGCCAATTGGTTCTGGGTCCATAAGCGTTGGAAACCGGCCCGTATCCCGGTGGCTGCCGGCAAACCGGAACCCGAAGCCAAGCTGCCCGACCCCTTGGAAACCGGGGACGCGATCTAAGGCAACGAGCGCCATGCCATCCAGCCCTCCTCAACGGATTCTGGTGCGGGGTGTCAACTGGCTGGGCGACGCGGTCATGTCCACCCCTGCCCTCTTGCGCCTCCGCGAAGCGCGGCCCGAGGCGCACATCACGCTGCTCACGCACGAGAAATTGCACGGGGTTTGGGTCGGCCACCCCGCCATCAACTCCGTGCTGACCTTCAAGGCCGACGAAAGCGCGTGGGCCATGGGCCGACGCCTGCGTCAGGAGCAATTTCACATCGGCCTGACGCTCCCCAACTCCCCGCGCTCAGCCTTCGAACTGTGGCTCGGCGGCATCCCGCAACGCATCGGCTACGCGCGCCCCTGGCGCAATTGGCTGCTCACCCAGCGGGTTCCATCCCGTCCGGGCACCGTGGCCATGCGCAAACGTTCCGCGGCGGAGATCAACCGTTTGGTCCGGGAAAATTCCACCGTTTCCACCGCCACCCCGCCCGCCAGCGCGCACCACATTCACCAATACTTGCACCTGACCGCCGCTCTCGGCGCGAGCACTGAACCTTTGCCGCCGCATCTGGGGGTCCACGACACGGTGACAGCCCGGATTGTCGCCCGATTCAACCTGACCGCCGGGCGCTCGCCCACACCGCTTTGGTTTGGGCTCAACGCCGGCGCCGAGTATGGTCCGGCAAAACGCTGGCCCGAGGAGAGCTTTGTTGAAGCCGCCATTCAAATCCAGCGGCGCACGAAATGCCGCTGGATGATCTTCGGCCTGCAAAGCGAGATGGAAACCTGTGTGCGCATCGCCAGCAACATCTACCGCGCCACCGAGGAAGAGTTCGGGCGTGAAGAAGTTGCCCGGCACCCGCACGTCATCAATTTGGCGGGAGCCACCAACTTGCGGGAATTGTGCGCCGCGTTGAAGTTTTGCCAGGTTGTGCTCACCAACGATTCCGGCCCCATGCACGTGGCGGCAGCGGTGGGAACGCCGGTGGTGGTCCCGTTCGGCAGCACCTCACCCGAATTGACCGGCCCGGGCCTGCCGGGCGACACCCAACATTCCTGCCTGCGCGCACCCGCCCCCTGTGCCCCCTGCTTCCTGCGCACCTGCCCCATCGACTTCCGCTGTATGACCGGCATCACCGTGTCTCGAGTAGTCGAGGCGGTGGTGACAGCGGCAACGGCACGGCGACAGCGTGCCGCCATGTAGCGGCGGCCATCCCTGGCTGCCAGTGAACGGGGCTTCCAGCTGCGAGTTCCTCTCCTTCCCGCTGGCTTGCCTTTCCCCCGCTGCTGCGGAATACTCACTTTGTGCAAGTCACGGTTACCCAATTGACCGACCAGTTGGTCGCGTCGTACGCCCGGCTCGGAGGCATCAACCATCTCGATGGCAAGAACCTCCCTTCCAAGCGCACGATCTGCCTGATCGCGGTGGACCTGCTGCGCCTGCTTTTCCCCGGGTTCTTCGATGAAAAGCTGATCCATTCCTCTGAAATCAAGGTCGAGACCGCCACGCTCATGGATTCGGTGCTCGAACATCTGGAAGACGAGATTTACAAGAGCCTCGAATATCGGCCGCCCGAAAAAATCACCAAGCAAGAGCTGCGGCCCATGGCCCATGCCCTGACGCTGGAATTTCTCAGCAAACTGCCGGGCATCCGTGAGTTGTTACAAACCGACACCGAAGCCGCTTACAACGGCGACCCGGCAGCCTTGAGCAAAGAGGAGATCATCGTCGCCTATCCCTTCGTCGAAACCATCGCGGTCCAACGGCTGGCCCATGAGTTGTACAAGAAAAATATCGCGCTGATCCCGCGCATCATGACCGAATGGGCGCACGGCCGCACCGGCATCGATCTGCATCCCGGCGCCCGGATTGGCTCGCATTTTTTCATCGATCATGGCACCGGCGCGGTGATCGGGGAAACCTCGGAGATCGGCAACCACGTCAAGATGTATCAAGGCGTGGGATTGGTCGCGCGCTCCCTCGCGGGCGGCCAGGCACTGCATGGCCAGAAGCGGCACCCCACCATCCGGGATCACGTGACCATTTACGCGAATGCCACCATCGTCGGCGGCGAAACCGTGATCGGCGCCGGCAGCACCATCGGAGCAAACGTCTTCCTGATGCAGAGCGTCCCGCCCAATTCCCTGGTCCTCCAGGAAGAGGTCAACGTCAAAGTGATCAAGAAGGGCGAACGCGAAAACCCGATGGTCGATTTCCAGATTTAAGGAAGCAAGGCCAGGTTGCGTGGAAGCTAAATGGCTAAACCAGAACAGCACGCGAGTCCAGACAGTCTCCTTGGTCAACTCCAGCGTGGCCGTGGGGAAGGTCATATTCGGATTCTTTCCACGCCAAAGCGCGACGCTTGCCAACTTTTGGTGGAATGCATAAGCAACGACCCCCGCCTCGACAGCCAGGTTGAGCAACGCGCCGAGTATTATGCTTCAATCGCCGTGGAGGTAGGGCTTGACCTTGCACCGCTGGCTCAGCATCTACGCGAGCATGATGATACCGGTCAATCGACGTGGAATACAGCTCTTGCCGTTGAAACTCTGGGCGAACTGGCTAAACGGAGCTACGGGAATGCAGCCGATATTCTTTGCGATTATGTCGAGTGCGGACAATGGTGGGATTGGCCTTTGGAAAATTTAATGGCTCTTCCTGATCCAGACCTTCACAAAAAGATCGCTGGTGCAATCGAGCATCGTTTCCCTTCCGACGCCGAGCTGGAGCAAGCCTTGGCTTGGTTTGATTTTGGTGACATGCCTTGGGTGGCGCTCGTTCAGCAAAGCGAAAGAATCGCCAAATTTAGGAATAACCTCGCAAAGGGAGTAGGAAAAGCCTCCAGCCACGAAAGGGCTTCTCCCAATCTGACGTCCTTGACCACGAAACAGCTTTTGGACCTTGCAGATGAAAGAAACCGTCACCAACTTCGCAAGATCATTGTGCAGTTGGTAACGCCATCAGACGCGGACCTTTTGGTAGGAAATATATCTCTTGATAAGCCATTCGTTGCAGATGTGGCATTAGCAGGTCTGGTTCGCCTGGCGCCAGAACGTATTTTTGAATGGCTTCAGGAGTTCTGGTCGTCCAATCCTGAAATGCCGGGCTTCCTTCGT
>JAQGOT010000594.1 GCA_028293465.1 Pedosphaera sp.
CTCTATCGTGGGGACTTCATGCTGAGGGCGTTTCTGTTGTTCCTTGCCTGTGTCGCCGTCATGGTCGCCACCACCTTCCTGCTCCCTGAACCCTTGAAAGCCGAAGCCAGATTGCTCGTCTGGGAGAGCTGGCGGGAGCCGTTGCGCGGGGAAGCGGGTGGCCGTGGCTTCGGCAACTATCGGCTGCTCACCGGCGGCGTGCTGGTGGCGTTCGCCGTGCTCTACCTTGTTTTCCGCTAATCAGCCCACCTTACGAACCATGAAAACCGCCCTCTGCCTCCTGTTCGCTGTGTTGCTTGCCGGTTGCGCCACGCCAACCGCGCCGCAACGTTACGCCTGGATCACCGGCCTCAAGACCGATCAGGCCGCGCGCTACGAAGGACTTCACGCGCATCCCTGGCCGGGCGTGAACAAAATGATCAAGGAATGCCATATCCAGAACTTTTCCATCCATGAACGTGAAATCAATGGCCGGCTCTACCTGTTTGCTTATCTCGAATACACCGGCAAGGATTTCGATGCCGACATGAAGCGGATGGCCGCCGATCCCGAAACCCAACGCTGGTGGAGGGAAACCGATCCCTGCCAGTCCCCCTTCCCGGACGCCGCTGCGAAGGGGAAAATCTGGTCGGACACGAAGGAGGTCTATTTTCTGCCATGAGCGCCCTGCTGCTGAAGGACAAAGTCATCTTCCTCACCGGCGGTTCGACTGGGATCGGCAGGGATTGCGCGAAGGCTTACGCCGCCGAAGGGGCGCGGGTCGTCATCGTCGCGCACGACAAGCAGACCGTGGCCCAGACCGCCGCCGAACTCGGCTCAGATCATCTTGGGCTGGTCTGCGACGTCTCCCGCAACGAAGAGGTGAGCATCGCGGTTGAAAAGGCTCTGGCGCATTACGGCAGGTTGGATGCCGTCCACAACAACGCCGGCATCGCCACACCATCGAAACCGATTCATGAAACGACCGACACCGAGTGGAGCGCGTTGTTCAACACCAATTTGAAAAGCGTTCTCCACACGACCCGCCACGCATTCGCCGCCCTGGTGGCGAGCAAAGGCTGCATCCTGAACACGTCGAGTCTGGTGGGGATCATCGGTCAGGAAATTCACGCGGCTTATACCGCAACGAAAGGCGGGATGAACGCCCTCACAAAGTCCATGGCCCTTGATTATGCCAAATACGCCATCCGTGTGAACGCGGTCTGTCCCGCCGGCACCTGGACGCCCATGCTCCGCAAGTGGTGCGCCGAACAACCCGACCCGGGTTCCGTGGAGCGCTACCTTGATGAAATTCATCCGCTCGGGTACTGCCCGGAAGGCTCGGCCATCGCGGACGCGTGCGTTTTTCTGCTCTCGAACAAGGCGCGCTTCGTCACGGGTCACATCATGCACGTCAGCGGCGGCGCCGAACTCGGCTACCGGAGATTTCTCTGATCTCATGATTCAAAAGGTTTCCACCCGGGACGTGCGCTATCCCATCGGCCTTGGGCACGGCAGTGACGCGATCCATCGCGACCCAATTTACTCCTACGCCGTGACGCAACTGCATGCCGAAGATGGCCACACCGGTGTCGGCCTGGCCTTCACGCTGGGCGAAGGGAACCAGCTTGTTTGTGAAGCCGCAAGATTCTATGCGCAATGTCTCGTCGGCAAATCCATCGAGGAGATCATGGCCGACTTCGGCGCGCTGCAACACGCAATGGCCGACGAACACCAGTTCCGCTGGCTTGGTCCGCACAAGGGCATCGTGCAACTGGCGCTCGCGTCCGTCACCAACGCCTGTTGGAATCTGTGGGCCAAATCGCGCGGGATCACGCTATGGAAATTGTTGCTCGACCGTTCACCAGAGCAAATCGTCGCCACGCTTGATCTCTCGTAGCTGGAGGACGAACTTGGCGAGCCGCTGGCGTTGACGATTCTACGCGAGCAGTTGCCCACACGTGGGGAGCGCGCGGGCATTTTGAAAGCCGGCCATCCTGGTTACGGCACATCCGTTGGCTGGTTCAATTACGATGACCAGCAGGTGCAGGAGAATTGTCAACGGGCCATGGCCGCCGGCTTCACGGCAATGAAGTTTAAGGTGGGTTCCCGCGACCCGGAACGTGATTTGCGCCGTGCGCAGGTTGTCCGCGAGGTGGTTGGCGATCAGGCTCGCGTGATGGTCATAGAGCGCCTCCTCAAAGCCGCGAAGGCGCACGGATTTGAGGTTTTCATCTCGCCTCACTATTTCTATCCCACCGACAAAGGATGGAAATTCAACGGACCACTCGAAGCCGAGGAGGCTGCCTCCGGGTATTTCGCTCGCAAAGGCCCCCTTGAATCTCGATGGCCTCGCACGCTCTGGCGCTGACTGGCTGGAGCGTTTCAGGCCCTACATCGAGGACGGCAAAACCATCGTTGCCGCGCCCCATCGGGTGTGGGGGCCGGAGACCAACGACCTCATTCTGCAACTGCGGAAACGGAAGATCACCCAGATCATTCTTGGCGGGATGCTAGCCAACATGCGCGTCGAATCTCACCTGCGCGAATTGTTGGAGCAAGGTTTTGAGGTGGCCGTTGTAAAAGACGCGACGGCGGCACCAAAACACCCGGAATGGGGTATGGCTATACGGCCGCGCTCATTAACTACGCATTTCTCGCACACGCCGTCCTGACCATGGACGAAGCGGCCAAGGCGATGGACCACCATTTTTCAAACCTGCCCCAACTACCGATCTGGCGTATTCAGCTCCAGGAATACAATGGAAGAAAGCGGATACTTCTCCGGTCAGCGAAGGCACCCTCACCCCTTTAAGTAACAGCAACCTTCAGCGCCATCATGGACCTCCACCATCGGGTTCACTACGCCCACCCGCTTGAGGGAATCAAATAAGGATGATGTGTGATTGCGTGGTATCTCTCCCAGCTCCTTTTGCAGCTTATTTCTCAGGCGGTTTGGTGCCCTGGAGCTTTTCCACGCGTTGGACCAGTTCGTTGTACTTGCTGACGAGGTTGTTACGCTCCTTCACGCTGTCGTTGAACTTCCTGACAAATTCATCGCGTTGGGTAACGAGCTCTTTGATGGATTCGTTTTGCTTGGTGACGCCGTCGTAGGCCTCTTTTAACTTTGCTTCCAGGGTTGCGACGCCATTCTTGTATTCGGTGTTTTGATTGGCCAATGCTTCGTTGGTCAACTCGAGTTTTGTCAGTTCACGTTTTTGGTTGAGCACGAGGAGGTCGTTGGTTTTGATCGTCTCCTTCAACCCGGCGAGGTGGCCATCCATTTGCGCGATTTGCCGGTCCATGGTCTTGATGGAATTGGTGTAATCCTGGATCGCGGCTGATTTTTCGTAGATGAGCTGGTTCAAACTTTCGATCCGGGTGTGTTGGACTGTCTGGCCGTACCACTGCCAGGCGCACAGGGCGCAGAGGCCGAACGCGAGGGCGATGAGCAGGTTTTGGTGAAGGTTTTTCATGGTGAAATCAGGGTTGCCCGGGCGCGGCTTTGACGGAGATGGCGACGCGTTCGATGCCCGCCCGTTTCACGAAGTCCAGCACGTAGATGATGGAGCCATGCGTGGCGTCCCGGGTGCCGGTGATGTAAACGGGCAGGTTGGTGCTGAGCTGGTGGCGGTTGGTCAGGAGCGTGAGCAAATCGGGGAACGAGATGGGCTGTTTGTCCGCCGCGACCTGGCCGTTCTTGTCCACGGTCAGATTGATGATGTCGGGCTTGGCGGTGGAAGTGGCGAGCGTGGCGGTGGGCAGGCTGGCTTTGAGCGTGCGGACTTTTTGCATTTGCAGGCTGACCATCATGAAGGAGGCGAGCAGGAAGAACATGATGTCGATCAGCGGGATGATTTCGAGGCGCGTTCTTCGACGCGGGATGGGCGAGCGGATTTTCATGGCGTGGCTGCCGGTTGCTCTTCATTGCCGCCCACGGTAAAGGCCACCTTCTGCACGCCCGCACGCCGGACGGTTTCGAGCACGTCCACCATCGTGCCGTGGAGCGTGTCGCGGTCGCCGCTGATGTAAACGGGGAGATTGGTGTCGAGGCGGAAGCGGTTGCTTAGAACGAGGGACAACTCCGGCAAGGAGAGCGGTTTCTTTTCCAGCCAGACGCCGCCCGCTTTGTCCACGGCGATGTTTACCATGTCAGGCTTGAAATCCGGCCGGGCCCGGGTGGCGGAAGGCAGGTTGACCTTGATGTTCTGCGTCCGGTTAAGCTGCAGGCTTACCATCATGAAGGAAGCGAGCAGAAAGAACATGATGTCGATCAAGGGAATGATCTCGATCCGCGAATGTTTGCGGCGGATGGGAGAGGGTAATTTCATGCGCGTGGGCCGGCCTTTTGGCGATCAGGGGCGGGCGGGCCTGCCTTCCGGCCGGGCGGAGCCATCCAACTTGCCGGCATTGACCATCACCTCGACGTTGGTCGCGGCGGTTTCGAGCTCGAACTGCAACCGGGCCACGCGGCCGCTGAAATAGTTGTAGGGAATCAGCGAGATGATCGCGATGCCCAGGCCGCACGCCGTGGCGATCAAGGCTTCGCCGATGCCGCCGGTGACGGCCATGACGGACAACTCCGCGCTGCCGATGCTGAGGAACGCCCGCATGAGGCCGGTCACGGTTCCCAGCAACCCGAGCAGCGGGGCGAGGGTGACGAGCGTGTCCATCACGGTGAGAAAACGCCCGGCGCGTTCCAGTTCGATGCCGGCCGCCAGTTGCAGTGCGCCTTGCATGGAGGTGTGCACATGATTCAACCCGCGGTGAATCATGCGGATGACCGGGTCCTCGGACCCCTCGGAAATTCTGGCGGCCGCGGAAACGTCGGAGTTTTCCAGCGCCCCGAGGATCTGTTCCATTTTTTGCGGTTCGCGCTTGCGTTGTTCGCGCAGCCACCAGAACGCGCGTTCACCGACGACCGCCACAGCCACGAAAGCGCAGATGAGTATCGGCCACATGATGGGACCGCCTTTGAGGAAGAATTGAACCACAATGTTTGCGAGCATAAAATTAATGAGATGGGAGCGGTGGAAGTTTCGTTTCGAAAAATTAATTGGTTAGTTGATAGCGGATGGTGGACTCGAAGGAACGCGAGCCGGTTCCGGGCTGGACGATCCAATGCCGTTTGACAAACTCCAGCGTGCTGCGGTCGAGCAGGGGATAACCGGAGGACTCGCTCACCCGGATGTCGGTGATGGTTCCCGACTCGTTGACCTTCAACTGCAGCCGCACGGTCCCTTGCTGGGCCTGCTCCTTGGCAATCTTCGGATAAGGCGGGGCGGGCCGGTCGCCGCCAAAGCCGGTGTTTTCGAGGGTCGTCGGCTGGCTTTTGACCGGGGTGACGACCTGCAATGGCGCCAGCGGCGGCGCTTCGGCGACGGCGTTGGGAACCACCAGATTGCCGATGGTGGGA
>JAQGOT010000595.1 GCA_028293465.1 Pedosphaera sp.
GCATTTCGTATCAGCTTATTTCTGCACGAGGCCTAAGCACGAAGTGTGATCAATTCAAAACGTTAATGCTTCACACAAGGAAACTGGTGTTTTAAGGCTACCTGTGCTTTTAGGAACACCTTACGCCGCGACTTCGTGGGCGGGCGGAAACGGGAACTGAAGACGCCTGCTTATTTTGCTGACCATGAATCCTCCGCCCCGCTCAATACCTTCTTCAGTGTCGTAAGCAGGGCTTCGGCGGTGTAGGGCTTGGGCACGAAATGCTGCACCCCGGCACCCAAAGCCCTGGCGACGAGCTCGTTTGACGCGAGGCCGCTGGAGCCGATGATGCGCACTTGGGAACTCAGCGCTTTTAGGACCATGATAAGCGCCGGACCATCCATAATCGGCATCGCCATATCCGTCAGCACCGCGGCAATCTTGGACCCATTCTGAGCATACATGGCGACGGCCTCGGCCCCGTTGACTGCCAGCATGACGCGGTAGCCGAATCGCTCCAGCGTTCTCCGGGCGATGTTGCGGATGGCTTCCTCGTCGTCCACCACCAGAATCAGTTCCCCAGCCCCGCGGGGCAGCCGGGTTTGTTCGAGGGCGACTTCGTCCGCCGCGCTCTCGGTGGTGTTGGCCGGCAGATAAACTTTGAACTTCGTGCCTTTACGCACCTCGCTGCAAAGATTGATGAATCCGCCATGGCTTTTCACAATCGCCAGGGTGGTGGAAAGACCGAGGCCGGTGCCTTTGCCGATTTCTTTCGTGGTGAAGAACGGCTCAAATATCCTGTCCTGCAGCTCCGGTGGAATGCCCATACCGGTGTCGGCCACCTGCACCATTACAAACGAGCCGGTGCGGGAGTCGGGGTTCATGGCCGCATAAGTCTCGTCCAGCAAAACGTTTTCCATGCTGATGGTGAGATTGCCCCCGCCCGGCATTGCATCCCGGGCATTGACGCAGAGATTCAGGAACACCTGGTGCATCTGCGTGGGGTCGCCCGTCACCGTCCAAAGGTTGCGCGCCGAGGTAAAGTGCATGTCAATGGATTTGGGGAAAGTATCCCGCATTACATTGAGCAAATCGCGCATCAGGTGGTGGGGATTGACCGGGATGCGCTGCCCTTCGATGCCGCGGGCGAAGGTGAGCACCTGCTTCACGAGCTGCGCGCCGCGCAGGGCGCTGCCACTGAGAGTCTCCAGCACAGCAAGGTCATCCTCATTTCTGGCCAGTTCCTTCAGCATCGCCACGGACATAATAATGGGCGCCAGCACGTTGTTCAGGTCATGCGCGATGCCGCTGGCCAAGGTGCCGATGCTATCCATTCGCTGCGCCCGGAGGAATTGGGCCTCAAGCTTTTTCTTCTCAGTGATGTCGGTGTTGATGGCGAGAATGGATTTGGGCCGGCCTTGCGCGTCCCGCACCAGGGTCCAGCGCACATCGACCATGATGTCGCGGCCCTCTTTTGTAAGTTTCACCACCTCACCATGCCATTCACCCTTCTCCAGCAGCAGGGAAACGCACTCGTGCAATTTGGTCGAATCCTTGTAGAGCAACTCGCCTGACTTGCGCCCCAGCACCTCATCGGCGGTCCAGCCATAGGTTCGCTCGGCACCTTTGTTCCAATAGATGATTTTGTCCTCCAGGTCCTTGACGAGAATGGCCCCGTGGGCGCTGTCCAGCAGCGTGGCTTGTTCGGTCAGGCGCTCCTCAGCCAGTTTGCGCGCGGTGATGTCCTCGGCGGTGCCAACGATTCGGAAAACCTCTCCATTCGCATTTTGCACCGGGAACGCCCGGTCACGGATCCAGCGGACGGCCCCATCTGGACGCATGATCCGGTAAGTCTCGTCGTACTCGCCCCGGATTTGCTTAATCAGGGCCGCTTGCTTGATCCGACCGCGATCTTCGGAGTGAATTGCCTCGAACCAGGTAATTGGCGATGCGTAAAGGTTTTCGCAGGAGCGGCCCCAAATCTTTTCGTATGCGGGGCTGATGTAGAGCATCTCGTTCTTCCCCGGATCGGTGATCCAGAAGACTTCGTTGATGTTTTCGGCCAGTTGGCGGAAGCGCTCCTCGCTCTCGCGCAGGGACATCTCCGTCCGCTTTCTCTCGGTGACGTCGCGTGCGACTGCAAACACCTGTCGGGACTCAATCGAAGGATGGACGTTCCAAGATAGCCAGCGATAGGAACCGTCCTTGCAACGATAGCGGTTCTCAAAACCCCGGGATGGTTTGCCCTGTTGGATCTGTGCCCGGCTGAGGATCGTGGCTTCGCGATCCTCGGGCAGGATGAATTCCTGCATCGGCCTGCTCGTCAGTTCCTCGGCGGTCCAGCCCAAGCACTTTGTCCAAGCCGGATTGACCTGCTTGAGCTGGCCGTTGAAACCGGCGACACAAAGCAGGTCCAGCGACAGGTTAAACAGCCGGTCCCGTTCAGCTTCGGATCGCTTGCGCTCAGTAACATCAAGAACCATCCCGGTCTGACGGATTGGGTTTCCAGTTTCGCCATAAGTTGTTTCGCCGCGATCGTAAAGCAGGCGCTCCTCGCCATCGGGGCGGAGGATGCGATACTCCATTTCAACGATTCCGTCACTTGCGAGCGACCGGGTGTGCATGGCCTGCATTGCCTCACGGTCGTCCGGATGCACAAAAGCCAGGAAGTCGGCACGCGTGCCGCCGAACCTGTCGCGGGTGGCGCCAAAAATGCGTAACGTCTCGTCCGACCATTCCAGGCGGTCGTGCAACAGGTCGTAATCCCAACCGCCCAGGCCCGTGATACGCACTGCGCTGGACAACATGGACTGCTGGCGATGCGATTGTTCCTCGGCGCGCCGCTGCTCGGTGATATTAACGTGCATAATTACCGCGCCGGCAGGCTGGTCCTCATGCAGCGGTGTGATCATCAGCCGAAACCGGCGTGCTTCGTTGGGCGCGGGACAGGGATATTCCAGGGCGAAATCCTTTACCTCCCCCTTCAACACCCGCCGCAAACCGGCGGCAACGGCCTGTGCCTCCTCTGCATGATCACCGCGCGCCTGCTCGCAAATCGTGAGATAGTTCTCGCCAATGCCACAACCCACGAGTTGCAAGGAATTGGCAGCGGCAAGGCGCCGCCAGGCCTCATTCACGGAGATGATCACGCCCAGGGAATCCACCAGCGCAATGTGCGCCGGCAGCGCGTTCAAAATCGCCATCTGCCTTTCCGCAAGCTGGCGTTGCGCCGCTTCGCTTTGGCGTAATTTTTCTTGAGCTTCGCGCAGAAAATATGGTTTCCCGTCGATATCCGTCATCGCATCCAACTGGCTCCCCGTCAGTGCCTGCAATTCCTGCTCTGCCTCGCGCAACGTGCGAACCAGTTCGGCAATCCTCTGTTCCCCATCTTGCCCGGCTTGGGAAGTCTTGTTTTTCATTCTGTGGGAAGCTCCAAATCAAAAACCTGCAAGACCGTCGGGGCCTCACTCAGATCATCGATGATCCTGCGTACCGGCTTGGGAGAGAGCTTCACGAGAGTGGGCGTCAGGAGCACGCCGCCTTCCGGCGCCCGCGCGGGTCAGGTAACAGGGCCACGACCTCGATTTGATGGCAACCCGCCACACGCTTCCGGCAAAGTGCATGCAGGTTGGCCGGCGCTTGAACCGGGTTCGGAGCGTGGCCCGCCACGTGGAGCCGGAACTGAAACTTGCCTTTCATGTTCATGACCTGTCAGTTTTGAGGCTTGGCGGCGTTTTGCCCATGCGCTTTGTTAAGGGAGATTGAAATTCTCATCCTGAGCAAATACCGGGATGTGAGTTTCAGCATCACGCTAACCCAGCTTGTTGGTTACGGCATAGCGAACGAGGTCTCCCGTGGTTTTCAGCTCCAGCTTTTGGAGGATGCGGGCGCGGTAGGTGCTCACAGTTTTCACGCTGAGGCCCAGCCTGCCGGCAATTTCCTTTGTCGGGCTGCCAACCCCAAACAATCGAAGCACCTCGAATTCACGTTCGGAGAGTGGGAGATGTGGCGGACGGTTGCCATGCCTGCCGGCGGCGTCAGCAAGACTCGCCGTCAAATCCTGGCCGATATGCTTTTTGCCGTCGATCACACGCTGAAAGGCAAGTAATAGTTCAGGCTCTGCCGATGTCTTGTGGAGGAATCCCGCCGCGCCGGCCTTCATGGCTCTGAGGCCATATTCAACTTCATTGCAGCCGCTGAAGACAATTACCCGTGCTTTGGGGGCGCGAATGGCAAGGTCGCGCAAGAAATCCGTGCCGCTCCTGCCTGGAAGGTCAATGTCAAGCACGATGACATCCCACTGCTCTTGATCGAGCATTGCGCCTGCTGATTCCGTGTCTTCCGCCTCCTCCACGGTGCACGGCGGGAAGTTCCGTAGGAGCACGCGTTTGAGACTTGTTCGCACCATCGGATGATCGTCAATGATCAGAAAGCGCATAATGTGTCATATTTATACCCGGTTAAATTAAACGGTGATTCGAAGATAGGTGTTTTTTCAGGGTTTGTTAACCAAAAACACGATGGGGACCGGAAAAATTGGTGTTGAGTGTGATTCGTTGCTTCGGATTGGGGAGCCGGATGCTGTAGGAGTTTTCTTACGCTAAAATCCAATCAGGGCCGATCTGTTCACTTTGGCCTCGTGCGGAAATAACCTGACACAATCTGCTGGTCCTCCGGGCGCCAACCGGCGTTGCTCCTCGGTCACAGATCCCTTTGGATATGCTCCCTCCTCGCGCCTTGGCTGGCACCCGGATGCCGGCGCAGCTCGTATCAGCTTATTTCCGCACGAGGCCTTTTGCGTTTTCGGCCCG
>JAQGOT010000616.1 GCA_028293465.1 Pedosphaera sp.
GTTCAGTTACACCTGAACGAGTTCGCAACCGTGTGCCCGCGAAAGCGGGATTGCCGTGCGAACCAGGAACAGCTAATGAAGAGCCATGGACAGCCATCAAACCATTTCTCCGCCTTCCGTTCACTTCCGGTTTTGGATCGCTCTCACGACCTTGCTCACTGCGGCTTCCTGCGCGGGGGTCGCCCGTGGCGCCGAGGTTCTAGCGAGCGCAACCGGTCCATCAAGGTTCCCTTGCAACCCGGAGGAGATCGCGCATTACACCGCCTATCGCACGCACGAGCCGATCAACATCGACGGTCGGCTGGATGAAAAGTGCTGGGCCACCGCGCCGCGTTCGCCTCGCTTCATCGACATCCTCACGGGCAAGCCGACGCTGTACGACACCCGCGCCGCAGTCCTCTGGGACGACAAGAATCTTTACGTGGCTTACTGGGTGGAGGAGCCGGATGTGATGGCCACCTACACAAATCATAATTCGCCCATTTATTACAACAACGATGTGGAAGTGTTCATCGCCGGTCGTGACGCGTATTACGAGTTTGAACTCAACGCCCTGAACACGGTTTACGAGGCATTTTTTATCTGGGAAGATGCGTATGCAAAAGGCGGGTTCGCGGAAGCGCCGGAATTCAAACGTTCCAATCCCCAAGTGAAAGCCTTCAACGGCGTGGATTACACCACCCATCCGCGGGGGCCTCGGCTCGGTTCGTGGGACTGGCGGTTTCCCGGCCTGCAAACCGCGGTGCATATCAACGGAACTTTAAACAACCACACCGACAAGGATCACGGCTGGACGGTGGAACTCGCCTTTCCGTGGGAAGGGATGAAATGGCTGGCCAAGGCGGATGCACGCGCCCTGCCCCCAAAGCATGACGATGTGTGGCGCATCGACTTCTCCCGTTTCAACCAATACAAAGCACCGCCTCCCGCCAAAGACTCCGGCGGCTGGTTCTGGAGCCGCCACGGCGTTTGGGATTCCCACATCCCGGAATGCTTCCCTTACGTCACTTTCTCAACCAATGATGTCCAACAGGTGAAACCCGCGAAATAAGCTATTCCGGGGCGGAATGAATCACTTTCTGTCTTTCTCCGACCTTCCGCCCAGCTAACCCACCACCCGGATTTCTCCTTCGCGATGTTTGCGCAGCAGTTCCACATCTGCTTCGACCATCAGCTTGGCCAGCTCCGCAAACTTCGTTCGCGGCTCCCAGCCCAGCTTCTGCTTCGCCTTGCTGAAATCTCCGATCAACAAATCCACCTCCGCGGGACGATAATAGCGCGCATCAATCTCCACGTACTGCTTCCAATCCAGGCCGACCTGTCCGAAGGTTGCCTCTAAAAACTCCCGCACCGAATGCGTTTCATTGGTGGCGATCACGTAATCGTCCGGCTTGTCCTGCTGCAGCATCAACCACATCGCCTCGACGTACTCCTTGGCGTAACCCCAATCCCGCTTGGCATCAAGGTTGCCAAGATAAAGCTTCTTCTGCAGCCCGGCTTTGATGTGCGCCACCGCGCGCGTGATCTTCCGCGTCACGAACGTCTCGCCCCGTCGCGGCGACTCGTGGTTGAACAGGATCCCGTTGCTCGCGTGCAGACCGTAGGACTCGCGGTAATTCACCGTGATCCAATGGGAATAAACCTTCGCGCACCCATACGGGCTGCGCGGATAAAAGGGCGTCGTTTCGGTTTGCGGCACCTGCTGCACCAGGCCATACATCTCGCTGGAGGACGCCTGGTAAAATCGCGGCTGGATGCCCGTCTCCCGGATTGCCTCCAGCAATCGCACCGTGCCCGTCGCCGTGATGTCGGTGGTGTATTCCGGACTGTCGAAGCTCACACGCACATGGCTCTGCGCGGCCAGATTGTAAACCTCGTCCGGTTGGATCTTGCTGATGAGCCGCGCCAACGCGCTGGCGTCGCTCAAATCCCCGTAATGCAAAAACAGCTGGCGATCGCCCGCATGCGGGTCCGAGTAAATGGGCTCCAGCCGTCCGGTGTTGAAAGTGCTGGCCCGGCGGATGATGCCGTTCACCTCATAACCCTTGCCCAGCAGTAACTCCGCCAGGTACGAACCGTCCTGGCCGGTAATGCCGGTGATCAACGCTTTTTTTGCCATAACAATTAGTCTGGCAAAGATTCGGCAACTTCACCGCGCATGGCAAGCCCAGAAACAACGGGTTGGCAGTCCTCCGGAAGCGGACCGGCATGTCGCGCGAGAACTGCGCCGACTCAAGCGCTTCGATCTGTTCGGTCAGTCCAGGTCGGTCCTTCGCAGCGCGGGCCATCGTGGGTCCAGAACAATCGGTCAATGAACATCTGGCGCATCGTCATCTCCCGGTTCCAGGCGTGATACACAATATACTCAGTCTCTCCATCTGGACCTATGATGATGGAATTGTGGCCCGGCCCCAGCACCTGGCCCGGCACGCTTCGCAGCACCCGTGGCCCCGCCTCATTGCCGAAATCCGAGTACGGCCCCATCACATTTTCCGACACCCCGTAATCAACGCCGTAGCTCTCCGTCTCCCACCGACCGCCGCTGTAGAAA
Source organism: Pedosphaera sp. (assembly GCA_028293465.1). Taxonomy (GTDB): domain Bacteria; phylum Verrucomicrobiota; class Verrucomicrobiia; order Limisphaerales; family Pedosphaeraceae; genus JAQGOT01. The sequence goes on from JAQGOT010000616.1 coordinate 2,552, forward strand.
CAATAATAGCGACCGTCATGCTTGCGCACGCACGGGCCTTCCAACGTATGCCAATCCCAAACCCGCCCATACATCGTGCGATCTTTTAAAAATCGCTGCCAATCCGAGCGCGCGCGCAACACCATGATCCCCTCCCCGATCAACTGGTTCATCCGTTCGAGTCGCGCCACCATCAATGCCGTGCCGGCGCGTCCGCCGGTTGTCTCCAGAAAATCACGGGCATAAAAGAGATACCACCGCTCATCGTCATCCTGGAACGGATGCGGATCGATGGCAAACGGACAGGTTTTTGGGTCAACCAGCGTCACGCCCATGTCCCGGTACGGACCTTGGGGACTCTCGCTCTCCGCCACCCGCAACTGATGATCCTTGTCCCCGTGTCCCACCGAGTAGTACAGATAAAACCTCCC
>JAQGOT010000617.1 GCA_028293465.1 Pedosphaera sp.
CTCTTCCGATCTCAGTTCTTCGCGCCAGGCTGCGCTTTACATCAACATCGGCTCCGGCTCCTACAGCAACAGCCTGCTAGTCCTGCCGCCGGTATCTGAGGGCGCCGTAGCCTGGGCCGACTTTGACGGCGATGGCGACCAGGACTTTGTGCTGACCGGCTCGACCAATGGGACCGCCTCCGGAGCCGTTAGCTTGCTCTATCGCAACCAGGGCAGCGCGGGCTTCGTGCAAGTGCCGACCTCGTTGCCGGGCGTTTATCGCAGCTCCGTTGCTTGGGCAGATTTCGACTGCGACGGCGATCCCGATTTGCTGATCGCCGGCGTGTCCGCGACCGGCCCGGTCACGGTCCTGTTTCGCAATGACAACGGCACTCTCACGCCCGGCCCGGTATTTCCGGGATTGGCGGACGGCGCGCTGGCCTGGGGTGACGCCGACCAGGACGGCTACCCCGACCTGGCGCTCAGCGGCCGTCTCGCCACTGGCTCGGGGTCCCTGTTTGCGGGCTTTTATTGGAATCGCGCGGGTGTCTTCACCAACAGCCAGGTGGATCTGCCCGCGATGCATTTCAGCGCGATGGCCTGGGGTGATCTGGATTACGACGGGCAACTGGACCTTGCGATGTCCGGCGCGACCAACGGGAGTCTGTCCTGGGGCGGCAGCGCTTTTTCGGCCGTCTATCGCAATACCGTCGTGGCTGTCGGTTCGACGCCGCCGGTGCCGGTCAGTCTGACGGCCAATGTGCAGGGGAGCGACGTGCTGCTGAGTTGGGCGCCGCCCGGCGGGGCTCCGGGCGGGCTTAGCTACGACGTGCGCGTCGGCACCAGTCCGGGCGGAACTCAGATCGTGAGCCCGGCCGCCAATACCGCCAACGGGATTCGCCGGCTCGCGCAACCGGGCCAGGCCGGCTGGTCGAAAGAACTGCGCCTGCGCAACCTGTCCGCGGGCACATACTATTGGAGCGCACAGAGCGTTAACCCCGCTTACAAGGGCTCGGCCTTTGCCGTTGAGGGCCAATTCACCATCGTCAACACTCAGCCCACGATCACCACCATTGCGGCCCAGACGATGGCGATGAACGGCACGCTCGGTCCATTGTCGTTTACCATTGGCGACGCGGAGACCGACCCCGCTTCCCTCACCGTCGCGGCTGTGTCCAGCAACACAAATCTGTTCCCGGTGGGGTCCGTCGTGCTGAGCGGCAGCGGCGCAAACCGTGCAGCCACCTTCACGCCCGCCGTCAACCAAGGCGGCTCCGCCACGATCATTTTCACCGTCAGCGATCCGGACGGCGGCTCCAGAATTGCCAGCACGCGCATCACGGTTAGCACCTTGGTGGACGCCGCCGCCCCGTTTCCTATCGGACGGTTTTCGATCCTCGAACCCGGAGATGTGGATGGGGATGGCGACCTCGATTTTCTGATCGCGGGTACGGAGTTTACAAGTCCCGGCTCCGGCCATACATACGTGCGACTGTTCCTCAACGCGGGCAACGCCACGTTCACGTCCACCACCCCCAACCTGCCGGCCGTTTTTGACGGCTCGTTTGCCGCCTGGGGCGACTACGATAATGACGGCGACCTGGACCTCTTCTACGATGGGTCCATTTACCGGCAGGATTCCGGATCCTTCACGCTGGTCAGCAGCCCGGTTCCCGGCAGTCAAGAGGGCCAGGCCGCCTGGGGTGATTATGACGGGGACGGCGACCTCGATCTGGCGGTGACTGGCGAGTTTGGCTTCAACGTGTTTGTCAGCCGCATCTATCGCAATGACGGCAACAGCATCTTCACGTTAATCAACGCGCCTTTGCAGGGGCTGTGGTTTAGTGCCGCAGCCTGGGCCGACGTGGACGGCGACGGCGACCTGGACCTCGCCATCGCGGGTGCAGCCGCGCAGAACACCACGGCCTCGGCCAATGCCCGCCTGTACCGCAACGACGGCGGGGATCAATTTGTGGAAGCCCTCAGCATCTTCGGCGCAGCCGGCGCAAAGCTCACCTGGGGAGATGTGAACGGTGACGGTCTGCCGGACCTAGCCGTGACCGGCTACCATGGCTCCGGGACCGGGAGCGAAGTAAACGACCTGCAGTTGAATCTCGGCCAATGGCAGTTCAAGCGTTTCGCGCTGCATCCGGGCGGCTCGGCCTACGCCGATACGAAGCTGCTCGACTGGGACCGCGATGGCGATCTTGATCTGCTGGGCGGCGTCAACAGCATTGTGGCCGTGTTTGCGAATCCCGGCACCGGCGAATTTGCCAGCAGCTCCATGGCCACCGCCAGCCTGCGCTGCAGCGCGCTTCGCTGGGGCGACTTCGACAATGATTCGGATTTCGACGTGTTCGTCCACAACATCGGCACCGTCTCCCTCAGCGGCACAAACAAACTGTACCTGAACCCGATCGTGAACACTCAGCCCGCGCCGCCGGGAGCCATGACCCACGTGGTAAACGGAAACTCCGTGGCGCTGAGCTGGCCCGCCTTGGCTCCAATCAACGGAGCGCCGGCAACCTACAACCTGCGAGTGGGCACCGCGCCCGGCCTGGGCAATGTCCTGGTCCCCCACTCGCGGAGCGACGGACGGCGCCTGGTGCCGGCCACCGGCAACGCCGGTTACGCCAATGCTCGCACTCTCCGGCAGTTGCCTCCCGGCACTTACTGGTGGACAGTCCAAGCCGTGGACAATCGCTGGCACGGCCAACCCTGGCTCGCCGAGCAGAGTTTCACGATTACCTCGTCGTCCGTATTCCACATCAACTCCATCGAGCAATTGAGCGCCTTGCAGACCAGGCTCAAATTCGATGCTCCGGCCGGACGCACCGTGTCCGTCCAAGCCTCGACGAACCTTGTCAATTGGGCCGAACGCACCAGTGTTCCGGTCGGATTGTCCGGCACCGCTGGGACCACAGTGTCCGTGACTGGCGACAAGACGTTTTTCCGGTTGGCCTATCCCAACTGAGCGCAGGCTCGCGTCCAGCCGCCGGCTCCCACAGTCTTGGCTGCTGCGCCATGACGTGGCGGTTATACGGCGTGCCTCCATGATCTTGTCGCACGGACCTTTCGTCCCCATAGCTCAAAGCACCAGAGCGGGCGCGTCCTTAGCCGGAACGATTCAGATTGAAAAGTTAAGCACCGTCTGGCGGAAAAGGGGTCAAACCATAGCATGGTTTTTGGGTTGCCGTTTGAGCGGGGAACGGCAATCAACCAGCCATGCCGCGTAATCTGCGCGTCCAATATGCCCGGGCCATTTACCACGTGATGTGCCGGGGACCGGCGTGGGGACACCTACCTGTAAAGGGGCTAATGACTATGGACCATTGTGCTGGACCGGGTTGGTCCGGCGTGGTGCATGGTGGCGTGGAGCGCCAACTGCCGGAGCCAAGATGCCAAAGTCATTAACCCTTTTACACGGTCAGTTCCATCGCATGGTTAGGCGTCACTGCCCCTGTTATGTGGCTCACCCCTGACGTATGGAGCGTCTGAGCCAGTCAGCGAAACGCGTCGGGCCGAGGCGCGGTTTGTTGCCGGGCATTAAGCTTTGGTCGTTCACTGCTATGCCGTAATAGAGCGCCTTGGGATCAGTGATTACCGTCCGTGCGTCCCCGGTTGCGGTCAGGAATTGCCGCACGAGGTCGTCTTGCCGAATCGGTTCGGGACCGGCCAGATCGAACGTGCCGTTCAACGGCTCCGCGAGGGCCACATCGGCCATGACGGCGGCGACATCATACGCCGCAATGGGCTGAATCAGAACCGGTGGAAGCCGAACCGTTTGCCCTTCAGTCGCCGTTTGGGCGATGCCGCCCACGAACTCGAAGAACTGCGTGGCACGCACGATCGTGTAAGGAATCGGGGAAGCCTTGATTAGTTTTTCCTGCGCCATCTTTGCGCGGAAGTAACCGCTCGCGAGCAGGCGGTCGGTGCCGACGACCGACAACGCCACATGATGGCCGACGCCCGCGGCGGCTTCCGCGGCGAGCAGGTTCCGACCTGATGTCTCGAAAAACGCCAGGACGGCGTTGTCCTCCCACGAGGGCGCATTCGCGACATCGACGACCACCTGAGCGCCGGTGAGCGCTTGCGCGAGTCCCTCGCCAGTGACGGTGTTGACACCCGATGAGGGGGATGCCGCCACCACCTCATGGCCAGCTTGACGAAGGTTCGTCACGACCTTTTTCCCGATGAGTCCGCTTCCGCCGATGACAACGATTTTCATGTTTGAATCTCCTGTCTCGCCCATCGCGGGCGCGCAAAAAGGCTGCTTGCGTTACTTGGCCGGAGGCAGTGCCGGCACACCCTGGTTTTTCACCAGAAACACGACGAACTTCGCCGGTTTGCTGTCGCTCGCGTTGCGGCCGACGATATGAACGTCATTCGGGCCTTCATAGAATGTTTCGCCGACTTTGAGCGTGACGGGCTCGGCGCCTCGCAACTGCATCACGATCGAACCCTCGAGCACGTAAGCGAAGGCGTGCGCGTCGTGCCGATGGATTTCGTCAGCGCCGCCAGGCAGGTAGGTGACCGTAAGGACGAGACCTTCTTTGCCGGGAATGTCCGTGAGGGGTTTGGACATGATTTCTTTTACGTCGGGGGGTGGAGCGGCAGGCGGGAATTGTGCGGCGAGCGCACAAGCAGCGATTGCGATAGGCAGAATGATCTTTTTCATGGCGACTTCCTTTGGTTTGGCTCAGACAGATTTGCTTTTCTTTCAAAACCTGCCAACTAAATATACAACCGGCGGTTCGTATATCAAAATGGTGAAACGGGGTCAGAACAAAGTATTTACAATGATTGACGGCCCCAAGTCGCGGTATAGGATTGCCGCCAACGGATGGCCCGCAAACTGAGAATCCAATATCCCGGTGCGATTCACCACGGGATGAACCGGGGTGATCGGCGCGGGGACAATAATTTGTTCTGATCCCTTTTCAAACCCCCTCACTTCTTGCCTGTGCCCCACCCATCGCAACGCACCCCGACAGCTTGGAACGGCGCGCCCCGGCTGGTTGAAAAATGGCTGGCCCGACATTGCGTGGTGGAATCGCTCCTGAATCTTTTTGGGGGGGCGGTGTTCTTCGCCCTCGGTCTGGTT
>JAQGOT010000623.1 GCA_028293465.1 Pedosphaera sp.
TGCGCTGCCTGGGCCATCCCAATCAAAGCGCCGTTTTTTCGGCGACGAAGTTATTCACCGTCGGCGGCGGCCGGGAAATCCGCTGCGCCGGCCTGGCCGACCATGAATAACTTCGGATTACCTATATTGGGCCGTTAGGCCGCGAGCGAATACCCATGAGATTATTCCTGCCACTCGTTTGTTCGGCAGTAGTGCTGACGCTTTCTGGATGCGGAGGGACGAGTGAACCTACCGACGCACCGACGCTTGCAAACTGTTATGCCACCGAGTTTGGGACAGCACCACCGTCAGGAGTCAGAAATCTAAAGGCCAAGCAGGTCGTCGTTGGCGATGCGGGCGGAGCGTGGCTGCGTTTTGAGGCTGACTCGAACGTCGGAAAGGGGTCGGTCAATGGTATTGTAGTATTTCCAAACCAGTCGGCTTGTGTTTGGGCGGCGGTCATCGCGCGGAAACTCAGGGTGGAGTGAAAGGGTCGCACACCAGGCCGAGGCATGGTTGATGGTTGAGGGCTTGGCAAAGTGCGAAGGTCGAATGTTGGCAAATTTCGAGGTTCGAACTTCGAATGTCGAATTGGGGAGGGGGAGCTTGTCCGCAGAACACCGGCGCTGGTTGCCGGAAACAGCATTGGCCGCAAGCGTGCGCGCCCCACGCCAACCGTGATCCAATTCGGTTCCCCGTTCGCGTATTTGGCGAGGGTATGAGTTTTGTCAACGGGGCGTCCCTGCGGGACGCCGGGATCGGCGGGCTGGAGCGCCGGTTTCCAAACCGGCTTTTGATTGAGTGCCGCCGAAAATGTCAACTTTCACCCCCTCGCTGGCGCCAAGCCGGTTTGGAAACCCGCGCTCCGGGGTTGCTGGCGCACAAGGGTGGCGGATTACCCCAGTTGACGGGGCGGAAGCACAATTCTAGGCTGGGCGGTGTTCTCTGGTGAATTTCCTTTGTTCGAATCGAATCTTGTGTAATTTCCCGACATGCCTGCACCGGTCATAAACGTCGCCCAAATGCGTGAGTGGGAACAGGCCACCTGGGCAACGGGGCGGACTGAGGCGGAGGTGATCGGGCGGGTGGGCGAGATCGTGGCCCGACGCGCCGCGCAAATGGTTTTCCCCGGGGAACTGGTGCTGATCCTGGCGGGCAAGGGTCATAATGGTGACGACGTCCGCCGGGCGCGGGAACACCTGCCGGAGGCGCGGGTGCAGTTGCTGGACATCACTGATCCGGAGACGGGCCTTGCCGAGGTGACGGCATTGCTGGATCAGAAGCCGCGGTTGATCATCGACGGGCTTTTTGGCATCGGGCTGAATCGTCCGTTGAACGAGAAGTGGGTGGCGCTGATCCAGCGCATCAATGAACAGGCAACGCAGGTGCTGGCGGTGGATGTGCCGTCGGGTTTGAACGCGGAGACGGGCCAACCGGAAGGGGCCGCGATCCGGGCGAGCGTCACCTTGACGCTGGGTGCGCCCAAGCGAGGAATGCTGCTGCCGTCGGCGTGGCCGTTTGTGGGCCGGCTGGAGGTGGCGGCGGAGATCGGACTTATCCCGTGCCCTTTTACCAGTGAGATGTGGTGGACGTTGCCGGAGGATTTTCGCGACTTTCCCCCGGCGCGACCGGCGACCGCCCACAAGGGGAACTTCGGTCGGCTGGGGATTGTGGCGGGGAGTTTGGGTTATCATGGCGCGGCGGTGCTGGCATCCCGCGGCGCGCAACGGGCGCAGCCGGGTTTGATCACGCTTTATACGATGGAGGAGGTGTATCATGCGATCGCCCCGCAGACACAGGCGGTGATGGTCTCCCTCTGGCAGCCGAGGATCAAGTTCCCGGGAGATTATGATGCGGTTTTGGTCGGCCCCGGGCTGGCAGCGGAAAATCTGGGGGACGATCTGAAAATGGCGGTGCGGCATCTCTGGCGGGATTCGCCGGTGCCGGTGGTGGTGGATGCGAGCGCGTTGGATTGGCTGCCGTTGGCGCCGGTGGCGAAGAACGCGATCCGGGTCATCACACCGCACCCCGGTGAGGCGGCGCGGTTGTTGCGGACTTCGGCACCACAAGTCCAGGCGGACCGGCCCCATGCGTTGCGGGAGATTTCAAAGCGATTGGGTAATTGCTGGGTGGTGCTGAAGGGGCACCAGACGTTGATCGGTCGCAGCACCGGGGAAATGTATGTGAACTCTTCGGGCAATCCGCACCTGGCGCAAGGGGGCAGCGGGGATGTGTTGGCGGGTTTTCTGGCGGGGTTGCTGGCCCAACCGGCTTTGCAGGCGGAGGCGGCGAGGACGATCCGTTACGGCGTATGGGAGCATGGCGCGACGGCTGACCAGCTCACGGCCAACCGGACGAACTGGGTGATTGAGGATCTGGCGGAGGAGATCGGCAACCGCCGGCGACCTGTGGCAGCAAGCCGGGGGGTTACATTATCTGGGAAAACCTCAAGCTAACTTCACTTGGAAAGTTTTCTTCCTTTGTATAAGATCATTTGATTATTTAATTCGTTATGAAAAACTGTGTCGTGCGAAAGACTTTCAAATTATTTGTCATTTTGGCGTTTTCGTGGTTGCTCGTGGGAACGGCTGGCGCGGAAACGCTCCATCTCGCTGATGGCCAGACGTTGACGGGGGACGTGGTGTCCATGGACGAGAAGGGCATCGTGCTGAAACAAGCGGATGGCACCTACGGCGAGCGCACGCCTTGGGGTAAACTGTCGCAGGCGGATTTGCGGGAGTTGCAGCAGAACCCGAAAGCCGCCGCTTTCGTCGAGCCCTTTATCGAACTGACCCAGGAGGACAAGCTGAAGCGGACGGAGATCGAGGTGAAGGAAGTGCCGCACCTGCAAAGGCCCGCGAACCGCTCCTTGGTGGGCGGGTTGTTCGGCTCGGGAATCGGGATCTTTGTTATTTTGGTTTTATATGCGGGAAACGTTTACGCGGGGTATGAAATCGCGGTTTTCCGGGCCCGCCCAACTGGCTTGGTCTGCGGACTCTCGGCAGTCGCGCCGGTGATTGGACCCATCATTTTTCTCGCGATGCCGCCAAAGCTCAACCATCGTCCACAACAGGAGGTTGCGGAATGGAAACCCCCGGCAGAAGAATATCAGGAGGCAGGTATAGCCGCCGCAATTGCCTCGGATCAAGCGCCCGGAGGTGAGGAAGGGCAAGCGGCGTCGCAAGGCCACGCGCCGGCTCAACCAGCGGCTCCCGCCCTGCCCGCGACCAAGACCTATCCGCGAGGGCAGTATACCTTTAACCGCCGGTTCTTTGAGACCCAGATGCCCGGTTTCTTCGCCGTCACCCGGTCGGGGATTGACCAGGACATGGTCTTGAGCATTCGGTCCGCACGCGGCACTTATATCGGCCAGCGGATCGCCCGCATTTCGGCCAATGAGCTTTATTTCCAGGTGCAAAAGCAAAATGCTTCCGAGGAAGTAACTATCCCTTTCGTGGAAATCCAGGAGGTTCAACTCAAGCACAAAGACGCGTAGGGCGATACACCACGTCGATACGCAGCGGGCGGTCCAACCAGAGCAAAGCTAAATAATGACTTAACGAACACTGAACCTTTATGAAATACCGTGCTATTCTATTGTTTGGCGCTCCCGGGTCGGGCAAGGGGACTCAAGGCAAGATCTTGGGCACCATCCCCAGATTCTTCCATTGCGCCTGCGGCGACGTTTTCCGCAGCCTGACGGTCCAGAGTTCCATCGGAAAAACCTTTCTGGAGTATTCAAGCCGCGGTGAATTGGTCCCGGATGAGCCGACCATCCAACTGTGGCGGCAATTCATCGAAAACTCGATGCGGGTCGGCCGCTTTCACCCGGATCACGACACGCTGATTCTGGACGGCATTCCCCGGAATGTGCACCAGGCCCGGATGCTGAAGGACACCTTGGACGTGCGTGCGATCATTTATTTGCATTGCATCAACATGGACAAGTTGGTTGAACGCCTGCAAAAGCGCGCGCTGCACGAAAACCGGCTCGACGACGCGAACCTGAAGGTGATCAAGCAACGGTTGAAAACCTACGAGCAGGAAACCAAACCTGTGTTAAATTTTTATGGGAAGGAAGTAGTGCATAAGATTGACTCGACCCAGGAGCCGCCCGAGGTGTTGTACGATATTCTTGGTTACATAAAGGATGTTTAGCTGTTCGCATGCCGCCGCAACAACAATTTGGAGCCTTTACAGCCAGCGAGCTTTACTGCCCCAAGTGCGGCAAGGCGCAGCCGGTGCGCGAGCGGCTTCTCCTCGTGCTCCCGTCCGGAGAATTGCATGAATATCTCTGCGCGCGGTGCGCCACGTCGCTGGGCCAGCGCGAAGTTACCGGCCCGCCTTTGACTGCGGCGGTGGCTCATCCAAGCCGCGCTGCCAGGAAACGAAAATTGCTGCACACCTAGCGCAGACAGACTGGCTCGTTTGTCACTAGACCACGACTGATTCATGCCTCCATTGCGAATCATCTTCATGGGCACGGCGGAACTGGCGTGCGCCAGTTTGGAGGCATTGACCCAAACGGAGGACTTCAAGGTGGTAGCGGTGGTCACACAACCAGATCGGCCCAAGGGAAGGGCTTTAAAACTCCAACCGTCGCCAGTGAAAGAATCGGCATTGCGTCTTGACCTATCCGTCTTAC
>JAQGOT010000637.1 GCA_028293465.1 Pedosphaera sp.
GGTCCCGGTTCCCACGATCAATGGCTCGGCGAGCAGCACCAATATGTCGCTCTCCTTCCCAACCCAGGCTGGCTTCAAGTACCAGTTGCAATATAAAAATAATCTGACCGATGCCAGTTGGATTGCGCTGGGGAGCCCGGTGACGGGGAACGGGGCGGTCATGATATTCAGCGATCCAATTGCGACCAGCCGCCGTTTCTACTCAGTATCCATACAATAACCGGTCCAGATATGCGCTTTGGGCAATCGAGCACGCGATTGCCAAGGGCAAGTAACAAATATGAAGCTTTGCAACCTATGAGTACACCGGGGTCTGAATGCATCCCTATCCCAAGGGCGAAGGCCGGCACCACGACGGGCGGTTTCACCTTGATTGAACTCCTGGTGGTGATTGCCATCATTGCCATCCTGGCCGGAATGTTGTTGCCTGCATTGGCGCGTGCGAAACAAAAAGCGCATGCGATCGCCTGTATCAACAATCTGAAGCAGTTACAGATTGGCTCGGTCCTGTACTCCGGCGACAACAATGACCAGATCGTTCGTTCCGGCGGCGAGGCCTTCAGAGTATCCTACCTGCCGGATCCCCGGACCGACCCGGGTGACTTTCGCAATCAGTGGGTTTACGGTGACTTGGTCGTGCCACTGGCCAGCACCAACGCCGCGTTGATCCAGGCCGGGTTGCTATATCCGTATCTGGGCAGTTTTGGGATTTTCAAGTGTCCGGCCGACAAACGAACGGCGCTTTGGCCCTCCTCAAGCGGCCCGCCCACGCTGCGCAGCATGTCAATGAACGCCTGGATGAACCCAATCGAGAGCTGGAATACCACCGTACCTCACAGTGTGAAAGGCAAGGACTTCCGCAGGCAGGCGGATCTGAACCAAATCGGACCCGCCCAGGTTTTTTGTTTCATCGACGAAAACCCGGCCAGTATCAACGACGGATGGTTCGTCTGTGATCCGACCAGAAACGTCTGGGTGGATAAGCCGGCGGCTTACCATAACAATGCCGGCGGGCTTTCGTTCGCGGATGGGCATTGTGAGATCAAAAAGTGGAAGGACCCGAGCCTGTTAAGTCCGTCCGCCGACCTAACACCTGGCATCCCGGGAGATTTGATCTGGCTCCAGCAGCGGAGCACCATAGTCGTGCCGTGAGCATCGGCTTACGCCAAACGACGGCTGCGCCATGAAAACAAGATGGTTTCGGTTGTCGGAAACCCAATTTACTTTCACAACAATCGTCGGGCGAGCCATCCTCCTCGGGGCGCTCGCCTTGTGTTCCGCGGGTCTCCACGCACAAAGTCCGCCGCCGAAATTCAAGGTCGTCGCCTTTTACACCGGCAAGAACGATCAAGCCCATATCAGTTTTGTCAAGGAAGCGAACCACTGGTTTCCCCGGATGGCGGCCAAATACAATTTTGCCTATGAGTCGACCACGAACTGGAATCAGTTGAACGCGGAATTCCTCAAGCAATGTGCAGCGGTGATTTTCCTGGACACCCGACCGGACGATTCAGCCCAACGAAAGGCTTTTGAAAACTACATGGAACACGGTGGCGCGTGGATGGGGTTTCATTTTGCGGCGTTTGCCTTGACGCCCTCGGACGTTCCCCAGAATTGGGATTGGTATCATCAGAAGTTTCTGGGATCAGGCGAGTATGTGAGCAACACCTGGCGGCCCACCTCGGCGGTGTTGCGGGTGGAGGACACCAACCATCCGGCGCTCAGGAATTTGCCGAAAACTTTCAAATCCGCGCCGAACGAGTGGTATCGGTGGAAGAATGATCTGCGGGCCAACCCGGACATAAAAGTGCTCCTGTCAATTGACCCTGCCAGCTTTCCGGTGGGGACCGGCCCGAAGCCCCACGAAATCTGGCACAGCGGCGATTACCCGGTGGTCTGGACCAATCAAAAATACAAGATGATCTACGTGAACATGGGGCATAACGACATTGATTACGAGCACAAGACCAACCAGGAGTTGTCCTTCACCTTTGACAACGAAACGCAGAACAAGCTGATTCTGGATGGGCTCTTGTCGTTGGCCGGGGCGACCAAGTGATAAAATGCCGCGCAGGCCGGTTAAACGGAATGGAAGGCGGGATTGGAATGATGCGGCAGAATTTTTATATAAGCTTATTTAGACGCCGCGAAAAATCAACGTGGTGTTCGTTTGTGTTCCCCAAACCAGCAACCCATTTCATCGAATCAGCGTTGATCGCATTCTCCTGTTTTGTCTTGGTGCTCCACACCCGGGCACAAAGCCCCCCTTTAAAGGCGCCAAACCCGTCGCCAGAACAAACTGAACTGCGGGCCGCGCCGAAGGAGGTGGTCATCCACGTGAACCAGGTGGCGTATGACGATACGGCCCCCAAATTTGCCGTGCTGGAAACCTCCAACCGAATTCCGGCAGCGAGCCGGTTTCTGCTAAAGGACGCGCTGACTTTGGATACGGTGTTTGAGGGAACGCTGGGTGGCGGCCAGGAGTGTGAAGAGTGGTTTCCGGGACGGTATTTTTATCGGGCTGATTTCTCAGCTTTCCAGCGGCCGGGCCATTTCAAGTTGCAAGCCGATTTGAACGGAAAACAGCAGCAATCCTTTGACTTCGAAATCGGGAAAAACGCGCTGGCCACGCAAACCGTCCCGGCCATCATCAGCTTTTACCAGCATCAGCGGGCGAACTCGCCTGAGGAATTGAAAACGGACGAACATTTGCTCCTTTATGGCGGCACCAACACAGTTGATTTGCGGGGCGGATGGTGTGATGCATCGGGGGATGTCAGCAAATACTTTTCCCATCTGGCCTATGCCAATTTCATGTCTCCTCAGCAAACCCCGCTGGTGGTCTGGTCCCTCGCCAACACGGTGGAAACCGCCTCCTCACTGATCGACCGCCTGAACGCAACCGCGGCGTTGAGGGATGAGGCCCTGTACGGCGCCGATTACCTGATGCGCTCGCTGTCGCCCAAGGATTATTTTTATATGACGGTGTTCAGCTATTTTAAAAAGGATCCGAATGCGCGCCGGGTGGTTGGGCTGCTGGCGGACAGCAAAACCACCGCCGATTACCAATGTGCGTTTCGGGAAGGCGGCGGAATGGCCATCGCCGCCCTGGCACGCGTCTCGCAATGGAAGAAGGACGGGGTATTTTCATCGCAGCAGTATCTGGAAGGCGCGGAGCGTTCGTTCGCACATTTGCAGGTCAACAACACCAGATACGATGATGACGGCAAAGAAAACATCATCGACGATTACTGCGCGCTCATGGCCGCCTCCGAATTGTGGATCGCGACGGACAAGGTGGTTTATCGCGAGGAAGCGCGCAAACGTGCGAAAAACCTGGTCGGAAGAATCACGCCCGAGGGGTATTTTATCGCCAATGATTCGCGCCGCCCCTTCTGGCACGCGTCGGACGCCGGGTTGCCGGTGATTGCCTTGGCGCGCTACCTGGACAAGGAGGATGACCGGCGGTCCCGTGAGGCGGTCCTGGCCACCATCAAGCAGGCCTTGGATTACAATTTGCAGGTCACAAGCAAGGTTAGCAATCCTTTCGGGTATGCGCGACAAACCTTCATGTTTCGCGGGCAAGTGAAGAACGGTTTTTTCATACCGCATGAAAATGAAACCGGTTGGTGGTGGCAGGGAGAAAATGCGCGTCTGGCATCGTTGGCTGCGGCCGCCATCGTGGGTGGGCGCCTGGTCTATGCCGGGTCGGGTGCCTTCGGAGTCAAGGCGGAGCTGGCCAGTTTTGCCACCGATCAGATCGCTTGGATATTGGGTGGAAATCCTTACGATATGTGTTTCATGTTTCAGCTCGGGAAATGCAATGTTCCGCACATGAGTGCGATGTTTGGTCACGGCTCGGCACGTGGGGGGATTTCCAACGGCATCACCGGCAAGGACGGCAATCCGGACGGCTCCGGGATTGATTTTAAAATGCACGCGAATGGCGACGAATGGCGCTGGACCGAGCAATGGATACCCCATGCCGCCTGGTTCCTTCAGGCGGTGGCCGCCATGTCGCCAGCGAAATGACGCCGCCGGCCTGAGCCGGCAGGCGTGGGTGGCGGGATAAAATTATCTGAGTGACGAAAAAAGCCTATGGAAGCAAAACCCATCAAAGCATCTGCTGTCATCAGCATGGCGGCGGGTATTTTATTACTGACCGCCTTTCAAGCCTCCGCACAAAATGACACCAATCGGTTTCATGCCCTGGTCCTGGCGGAGCGTGGTGACCAGCACGAAGCGTTTGTGGTGGCCGCGCTGGAATGGCTCAAGGCCACTGCCAGGCAGGATAATTTTACAATCGATGTTTTTGAGAAGCCGGATCAATTCAACAAGGCGTTTCTGGCCAAATACCAGTTGTTTATTCAGCTTAATTATCCTCCTTACCGATGGAATGATGAAGCCAAGGCAGCCTTCCAAGATTATATCGAACAGGGCAGGGGAGGATGGGTTGGTTTGCATCACGCCACATTGCTTGGCGAGTTTGACGGGTATCCCATGTGGACCTGGTTCTCGGATTTCATGGGCGGGATTCGTTTCAAGAGCTACATCGCGAAGCGGGTTTCAGGGACCGTGGTTGCCGAGGATACGGCTCATCCTTCCTTGAGAGGATTGCCTTCGACCTTCGTGATCGATCAGGAAGAATGGTACACTTATGACAAGAATCCCCGGCCCAACGTGCATGTTTTGGCACATGTGGATGAATCGTCTTATCAGCCATCGTCCGATATCAAAATGGGAGACCATCCGGTTGTTTGGACCAACGAGAGGATGAAGGCCCGCAATATTTATATTTTAATGGGGCACCATCCCAGCCTGTTTGAAAACGATGCCTACAAGACCTTGGTTCACAATGCAATTTTGTGGGCGGCCCGAGACAAGAGCCGTGACAAGGCCGTGGGTGAAACGAACAGTCGCACCAATTAGTTTTGAGCCGGCGAATCGGCTGCGATCCAAGATCAATAAGTGCGTTGTCCGTGGGAGGTTGAGCTTCCTCAAAAAAGGAAAACTTCTCCGCAGCGAAGCGCACCCGGACGAAAAACCAAAAAAGGGGACGGAAGCATGGCGACTGCCAAGCGGTCCCCGGCAAGGCTGTTGGCAGACGGGTGTGGTGGTGAGAAAACCATTCAACAGATGGAGCGAGCGAAGGTGGGCCGTCCCCTTCGAGGCACCAAATCCCCAGTCCTCAAGCCGGGTTGAACCGTCTCCCGCTCAGTTGGAGTTAAACCCGCCGGTGACCTGCGCCGCGGTGCCGGGCGACAGACGAGAGCGAGACGGAGTGACTCGCGCACTGGACGATGACGATTTGTCGAACGAGATTCTTGATGGGGTATCTGCATCGCACGGAAGCGCGGACGCTCGCAAAGAACAGCGAACAAATGACAACCAAGGAGGAATATATGGGCAAGCTTGAAGGAAAGATTGCGCTCGTTACCGGTGGCAATAGCGGCATCGGTCTTGCGACGGCCAA
Source organism: Pedosphaera sp. (assembly GCA_028293465.1). Classification (GTDB taxonomy): domain Bacteria; phylum Verrucomicrobiota; class Verrucomicrobiia; order Limisphaerales; family Pedosphaeraceae; genus JAQGOT01. The sequence goes on from JAQGOT010000637.1 coordinate 5,474, forward strand.
GCAGTTTGTGAGCGAAGGCGCGTTCGTCTTCATCACGGGACGCCGTGAGCCGGAGTTGGCTGCGGCGGTAAAGGAGATCGGAAGCAATGTCACCGGCGTCCAAGGAGACGTGTCGAGCCTCGGCGAGCTTGACCGCCTCTTCGCACAAATCAAGCGGGAGAAGGGCAAGCTCGATATTGTGTTCGCCAATGCCGGGGTTGCGAAGTATGCCCCCTTGGGCACGATCACCGAGGAGTTTTATGACTCGATCTTCAACATCAATGTGAAAGGCCTCCTGTTCACGGTGCAGAAGGCGCTTCCGCTGTTGCCGGAAGGCGCTTCGATCATCCTGAATGCGTCCATCGTCGCCAGCAAAGGGTTCTCGTCGAATAGTGTTTATAGCGCCACCAAAGCCGCCGTGCGTTCGTTCGCGCGGACATGGACAACGGACTTGAAAGACCGTCGCATTCGCGTGAACGCGGTGAGCCCAGGCTCCACCGACACGCCCGGACTTGGTGAACTGCTCGCTTCCGCGGAAACCGGCCAGCAACGCTTGAAGATGATTTCCAGCAGTGTTCCGCTCGGCAGGCTTGGTACACCGAATGAGATCGCCAAGGCCGTGGTGTTTCTCGCATCCGACGACAGCAGCTACGTCACCGGCACGGAACTGTTTGTGGATGGCGGTTTCGCGCAAGTGTAAGCCATGAAAGGGGTTTTCTTGTGCGGCAGTTGCAACTCGTGGCTCACAGCCAACCTTCAGATGTCGTCGAACGCAACACGGTCCCCTCAACTGGGGCAGGGTTTTGGGGAAATTCAGGCAACGAGCTCCGGGTGCCTTTGCACGGGACGAGGGGAGGTGGTAGAAGGCGAAGTTCTGAGCGCCAGGAGCCGGCGCAATTCCTTGAGAAGCTTTTCGGTGTCAAAGGGCTTGGGTAGGAAGGAAACTTCGGCACCGTCCAATTGCTGTTTGAGCTTGTCACTTTGCATCAGGCCGCTGATGGCAATGAATTGCAGGTCCGGCTGTTGCTGCTTCAAGGCGCTGATGGCAGTGGGCCCATCCATGACGGGCATCATCACATCGATGATCACGACCTTGATGGTTTCCCTTGATTGGGAGTAGAGGGCGATGGCGTCGGCGCCGTGTATCGCGGTCACCACCTTGTAGCCGTAGTGACAAAGAATGCTTTTGGTTAAATCCAGCACGGAGGGTTCATCATCGACGACCAGAATCGTTTCTCCCTTGCCCCAGAGAGCCTGAGGGGGCGTGGGGGCGGAAGGCAGCGGCACGGGCGCTGCGGCAGCGGGCAGGTGGACGTTGAAGCTGGTGCCTTTGCCGACCTCGCTTTGCAAATCCAGGAAGCCGCCGTGGCTCTTGATGATGCTGATGACGGTGGAGAGTCCCAAGCCGGTTCCCTTGCCGATTTCCTTGGTGGTGAAGAATGGTTCGAAAATCTTGTCGATGATCTCAGGAGGGATTCCGGTGCCGGTATCGCGGACGCTGAGCAACACGTAATTGATCGGCCGCGCGCCAAGGTGCCGCTTCGCTTGCTCCTCCGAGAGGGAAACATTCCTGGCCTCGACCAGGATCTTGCCGCCGTCGGGCATGGCATCGCGGGCGTTGACGCACAGGTTGAGGATGATCTGATGGATTTGCGTGGCGTCGCCCAGGACGGGCGAGATATCATCGACCTGCGTTTGGAAGTCGATGGTTTTGGGGAAGGTTTCCTTGACGATCTTCTGCATCTCCCGGATGAGATGGCTGATCTGGAGCACGGTGCGGTCACCCTCCTGACCGCGGGCGAAGGAGAGAACCTGTTTCACCATGTCCGAACCGCGTTTGGCGCTGGACGACATGGTGTTCAACATCTTCAGGCTGTATTCGTCGGGGGCTTTCATCTTCATCAACTCCACACCCATCAAAATGGGGGCGAGCACGTTGTTGAGATCGAGGGCGATGCCGCCGGCGAGCGTGCCGATGCTTGCCATGCGCTGGGTGCGGAGGACCTGGGCCTCAAGTTTTT
>JAQGOT010000665.1 GCA_028293465.1 Pedosphaera sp.
CCCGCCTTCCCCTCGGCATGCACCTTCCCACTGATGGTGCCCGCGCTGCCCGTTTGCGCAACCACCAGCAGGCCGACCATGCATATGCTCCCTGAAAGTTTCATGGCTAGAACCTGAACGCCGCCTCCAAGGCGAAAACATTCTCATGGGTTCGCTTCTCGCCGCCCAACTCTATTCCTTGGTTGAAGCTATACTCGCCTTTGATCAGCAAATTCGGGCTGAAGTGATAGCCCAAGCCCAGGCTCAACCGCCAATAATCAGTGGTCAGGGCCGGCCCAAAGAAGTAAGCTCCCATGTTGCCGTTGCCCACGATGGGGAAGCCGCCCGGCGCCAAAATCTGGCTGAAACGAGCCGCGCCATAAAATTTCCGCGTGATGTCTTTGACCCCCTCTACATAATAGTAATAGACATCGCGGTGGTTGCTGCCGGCGACGTCGTTATCCTCGTAATCGATATAGCCTCCCGCCGCGCGGAGCACGAAATGCGGCAATGTCACCCGCACATCTCCTTCGGCCAGATTCGCATGAAAACGGGTGGTGTTGCCGGAACCGATGGAACGAATCCAGCCATTCCCAAACCACAACTCGGAAAGTCCGTCGTTCGCGGCATCCAGGTCGCCCGTCCGCATTCCACTCACACTCAGGTGCAGCCATTTTGCGGGATCGTAACCGACCCGGCCCACCACGGCTTTGTCCGCATTGAAATCCCGCGAAGTCGCGTTCCCGCCATTCTGCACCGCGAGCACGTATTGCGCCCTGCCCAGCGCGCCATAGGCTTCCACTCCTTCATCCACGCCCCAGATATCGCTCAGGGAATGAGAGATGAGCGGATTATCGATGGCAAACCGTGTCTGGTACTCCTCGCCAAAAGGAATGTAAAACCGCCCGATCCTAAAATTCAAAAGCCGCTCGCGATCCCACAACTGCGAAACGTTTTCAAAATCCAGGTAAAGCTCTCCCACGCGCAGATTCAGATCTTCTGATTCGCGCGTCGCGAGATTCAGCTCGGTGAAAAAATAAACATCCTTCCACACCGGCGCTTCGAGGAAAACCTTGGCCTCATCGATCCGAAACTCCGCGTTCGGCGTCGACCCTTTGCTTTCCGAATGGAAAAAGGCCAGGCCGCCCTCCGCCGTGATGTCCACCTTGCCGATATGTAACGGCCGCACAATCTCCGGCGCCGCTTCGCCATCCGGTTTCTTGTCGGTTTTCAGGTCGCTCAATTCCTGATCCCGCCGCACATTGACGCTCTGTATTTCCGAGACCTGGTGCGACAGCGAATCAATCAACTCCTGCTGTTTGTGCAACTGTTGTTGTAATAGCTCATTCTGCTGTTGCAACAACCGGAACTGCTCCCCCGTCACCGGCGCGTCCGCTGCGCCCAATCCGGTGCCTGCCAAGATGAAAAAGCTGGCGACACAACCCCACCGGGCGGTTCGTGCTGCAATTTCTTTCATCATGCACGTGACCAACAGCAACAAGCATGCCTCTTGGTTTTCTTTTCGGAGCTTCCACCTGAAAATCTGGTGATTCCCAGCATCCGGAATTTTTAATGCCTGTCGTGTCCATCATTGGTTCACATTCGGACTGAACTCCGACACAATTCGGCCTGTGGCGTTGCGCCACTTCATCATTGCCCAGGAACAGGACAGTGCCTTCAAAATCTGAAGTTTGAAATTGTGTCTCCAAACTGCCAATTATCTTTGCATGTCATTCTCAAGAATGCGTTTCATCCTCCCCTCAGCCGCCGTGCTTTTGAGCTTCCTAGCTCGTGGGGCTGAGATCAGCCCGCCAACCACCAACGCTCTGCTGGCCGGGAAGCAAGGCGACATCGTGCTGCTTCCGGAGCTCTGGGCGACGCAAGCCACGCTCCCCGTCATCCCCCTCAGCATCTCGCCTGCGGACGGACCCCAATTTTTGTTCTCCGACCACCCGGAATATTTTCGTGATGGCAACGGCATCGCCTTGCAGGAGGAGGTCAAACCCGGGTTGATCCGGCTTTACCTGTATCACGTTCCCGATCCTGCCGCCGGACCGAAGACCATTACCGCGGTGATTGAGAACTTCGGCCAAGCACCCCTGAAGCTTCATTTCCTGCGCTATGCTTTTCCCAAGCCCGGGAAGGATTACTACCGCATTGGCAAGACCGGCCTGATTGACTTCTTCAATTCCCAACCGGAGCGAACCGCCCGCACCATTCCTCCCGGCCAACGCCTGCCGCTCGATCCCAAGCTGGATCAAACCGTGGTGACCCGAGACGACCTCGTTCACGGCTTTTACGAATTTGAGATCGATCAACCGGCGCGCGTCACCGTCTTCCAACGCGACCCGGGACAAAACAGCGTCGAAGTCATGGACCGTCTCCCACGGTTGTCCAAATATCCGTTACAAGACCAAGGAAATGGTGCCGGACGTGGTTTGTTCCTCACGAGCAATTTCGATGTCAGCGGCCAAGACGGCTTCAACCTCGATACCGCCCGCGGTCCGATGCAGCTCGTCCTCGCCGATGGTCGGCACGAGCCGTATATCCAAGGGCACGACAGCCTGGCAACGAATGCCCCCGCGCACAACCACGGCAACTACGGCGTCCTCTACCGCATCCAAATCAAACGCTCCAGTAGTGACGGACGCGCTCTCGCGGTCTTGGCAACCAAACGCGGTGGGGGCAAGTGGTGTGGAGCTCAAGCCGGCGCCGTGCAAATCAGCAGCGGCATCTGGCCCAACGGGACGGTTCCCATCCCTTCCAATCGCGTCACCTATGGCAACGCCGGCGAAATGGTGGTCCTCCAAGTCTTTCCGCCCTTGCCCAAAGGCCGGTCTGAGACCATCGAAATCCTTTACTCACCGCCCGGTGCTTCCTGCATTCCCACGCCGCTGCTCTTCGTCCCGTGCAAATCATCCGACTTGCCTTGAACCTGCCTGCTGGCCTCGCCGAGCCCCCTCCAGCCAACCGCCTAAAACTTCCGGAGCGGTCCGGGAGCAATCCCCACAGCGGGTGGCGGCAGCTTGGCCGTGGGTGCGGGATCCACTTGGGCTGGCTGCGGGTCAACCGGTGCATTCACCGGAATT
>JAQGOT010000680.1 GCA_028293465.1 Pedosphaera sp.
ACCTTGGCGGTTTCACCCACCATCAAGCTCTGGTTGTTGATCATGGCAAGGCGGTGATCCTTGGTTCCGGAAATACCTTTGAGGGACAATTGATCGTAATGATTGGGCAGGGCGGGGGCGATCGGAACGAACTCGACCGGTTTGCGAACCGGCTCAGGTTCGGGCTCGACGGTGGTGGTGGTGGCAACTCCGGGTGTGCCTGGCAGCAAGCCGGGGATCTTTTGCAATTCGGCGATGAAGGCCTTGGGGCCGCCCGCCATGTAGCCCAAGCGGCCCACGGCGCGGCCGTTTTGATCCAACACCACGATGGTGGGAAAGCCTTGGATTTGCAAAGTCTGGGCGAGCTTGGCATAGATCTGCTTTTGGGCCGGGCTCTGCGACTTGTGGTGGGGAAAATCAACTTCCACCATGACAAGGTTTTGTTTGGCGAAGGCGGCAAACTCCGGGGTGTCGAAAACCTCTTTTTTCAATTTCATGCACCAACCGCACCAATCGGACCCGGTGAAATCCAAGAGGGCAAATTTGCTTTCACGCCGCGCCTTGGTTTGGGCCGCTTCCACGTCGGTGAGCCAATCCACTTCCGCGGCAAGGGCGGGCAGGGCGGAGCAGATCAGAGCGAGGGTCATTATCAAGCGTTTCATAAATGTTGCTTTTGTTCAGACTGCAGTCCAGTTGAGGCGGCGTTATGTTGCCCCAAAACAGGACAGGCTTTGCCGGGGCGTGACATTTGCGAATGGATTCGCCCGACAGTTTCGCGAGAGCACCGGGTTTGGCCTGCTCCCAAGCCTAAAGTCGGCTGGGAACGCGAGCTTAAACCGGGTGTTCCGGCGTGGTTGTTTAGAGCGACATTCGTGCCAAAAGGAGGGAGGGGCTTAGTTCGTGGCGAAGCGTTCATAAACTTGGAGGGTCTGCGCCGCGGTTTTTTCCCAGGTGAAGTTTCTCGCTTGAATCAAACCGGCGAGACGCAATCGTTGCCGGAGGGAATCATCGCCAGCCAGGGCGGTCAACTGCCGGGTGATGGAGTTGATGTCCTCAGGGTTGATGATGGCGGCGGCGTTGCCGACCACTTCGCCAAGCGAGCCGCGCGCCGAGCAGATGACCGGACAACCGCAAGCCATGGCTTCGGTGGGTGGCATGCCGAAACCTTCGTAGAGCGAGGGATAAACGAACGCATCCGCGGCTTGATAAAGTGCCGGCAAATGGGCGTCGTCCACAAAACCGAGCGGCCGAATGTCGGCGGAAAAAGGGGATTGGTGGATGGCGGCGTGGATGAATTCCGCTCCGTGCCAATCGCTCCCGGCCAGCACCAATTGCCAGGGCGAGCGGGTGGTGCGCTTGAAGTCGTTGAAGGCGGAGATGAGGCGAACGTGATTTTTTGCGGGATGCTCCAAGCGGGCGATGTAGAGGAAGAACGGCTGGCGCAAGCCGTGGCGTTCGACCGCGAGGGCCTGCGCGGCAGCGCGAGCCGTGGGGAAAAAGCGGTGATGCTCCAGGCCGTTATGAATGGCGGTGATGCGGTTGGGCGACACGGCGAAAAAAGTTCTGACGTCCTGGGCGGTGTTTTGGCTGATGGCAATGACATGATCCAGACGCCGCGCGAGGTGTCGCACGATGACCCGGCCATAGAACATCCGCTTCCAATCGTATTTATTGGCGACGCGGAAGGGGGCGAGGTCATGGATGGTGGCGACGAGCGGGCAGGGACGGGGCCAGAGCAGGCGGCGATAGCTCGGGATATGCAGCAGATCGAGCTTATGCTCGCGTGCCAACCCGGGCAAAGTGGTTTGGTGCCAAAGAATATTTTTTACAGGCGGACGAAAGGCTTCGGGTACCGGTACGAGTTTCACCTGGCGGGCTACAAAGTCGAACAGCGGCAGATCTTCCTCCAGGACGAACAAAGTGAACTGATGGTGGCTGGTGTGCGCCATGAGCGCGCGGAGCAAGGCGAAAGAGTATTGCGCGATGCCGGTTTTGCCGCGTTGGATGACGGAGGTGGAGAGGCCGATTTTCATGCAGGTTCTTCGAGCAGAAAGCCCTCGAGCCGGGCCAGCCGCACCACATTTTTGACGGCGGGTTGGGCATTGCTGAAATACACTCTTACACCCTGGCGTCGCGCCAGCTTGCGGGTGCGGATCATGAGACCTAGGCCGGTGCTGTCGATGAACCGGACGCCGGAAAGGTCGATGATGAGTTGTCGCGGGGTCAGGGCATGGCCAAGCTGCATTTCGGTGAGCCGCCAGACGTCCTCCGCATTGGCCGCGATGATTTCCCCCCGCCAGAAAATTGAGGTTGTCCCGTCGGGCTGTGCGCCCACTTCGGCGTTTGGTTCACGTGTTCGGATCAATTGCTGCGCGGCGGCAAAATCAGGAGCCAAAACAAAAAAGCCGCTCAGGCGCATGAGTTCCAAAGCCCGGGTGACCACCTGGCTGGGCGCCAGCAATACCAATTGGCGGCCGGTGGCGCGGATTTGCTTCTGTAAGCGGATGAGGAATCCGACACCCGTGCTGTCGATGAATTGGACGTGGGTCGTCTCCAGCAAACAGTGGCGGCCGTCGGCGAGCACTTGGTCCAGCAGCAAGACATCATCGCGCACCGCTTTGAGATCGAACCAAGCCGGGAGCTTGAGCGATTGCCAGTCCTCCTCCATCTGCACCGGAGCAATGATTTCCAGATTTGGCTTCGGACGGCGGCGGCGGAACTGCAATTGCCACCATTGGGTGATGATAGTCCGACCGAAGACCCAGAGATCTTTGATATAGCGGCGCAGCAGTCGCCGCGGTTCCTGGAACATGCGGAAGATCCATTCCGTGCCGGTGCGCTGCATCCAAGCCGGGGCACGTTTCAATTGGCCCGCCAAGAAATCAATGGTTCCGCCCACGCCGACGGAAACCGGCACCCCCAGCGATTGATAGTGCATGGCGATCCACTTTTCCTGTTTGGGGCAACCGAAGGAAACAAACAGGAAATCGGGCTTGGCTTCGTGGATGCGGCGCTTGATTTCCTCGTGGTCCATTTCGAGGAGGTGATGAAAGGGCGGTGAATAGCCGACAGCCGTCAACTGCGGATGTTCGGCCTTGAGCCTGGCGACCGCCTGTGCGGTGGACTCCGGAGTGCCGCCGAGGAAGAACAACCGATATCCCTTTTGCGCGGCAATGCGGATCAGCAGGGGGACCATATCTGAGCCAGCGACCCGTTCGGGCAGGGGATTGCCCAGCAGGCGCGAGGCCCAGACCAGCGGCATGCCATCACACAAGACGAGGTGAGCATCGAACAGGATGCGACGCAGTTCGACGTCCTCCTGGGCCTGAACCAAAAAGTCCACGTTGGCTGTGACCAGATAATGCGGCCGCCGGGAGCTGATCATTTTTTCCACGAGTTCGACCGTCTCGTTCGTGGTTAAATTATCAAATGGTACGCCGAGAATGGCGATGGGTGGACCGGCAGGAGTTAAGCGGTGGGGTGTTGGATTAGTCATTCAACCGGTCAGCTAGAACCATCAAAATGCAAACCAAACAAGCTCTATTGAAAGCCTCAGGGCTTGGTAGCAGGAAGGGAATCGCACTCAGCGGCGAAAAATAAACCTTCCTCGATGATCGTCAGCCAGGTTGTGACCTCACATGTTTAACAAGAGAGAGTATATAGCAAGAGGATGCTTAAATCGAGCATTTTTTCTGGCGTTCAAAGACGTGGAAGCGAAGATCCGTTGCCTAATGGGGCCAACGCCAGCATCGGATTTGCGCATCCAAGGCCGGCAGGGCGAGGGCTCCGATGAAGCCAAGGGCGGGGGCAAGTTCCAGCAAGCTCCATTCTTGTGCGGTGTTGGGATTGCCAAAAAGCCGCAAGAATCGGGCGGGTTGGTCCGGTAGAAACGACACCTCCACTCGGTCCAATGAGTCAGCGATGCCCTTACCGGTTGCCTTCAGCCAGGCTTCCTTCCGCGTCCATAGATTGAAAAAGGCCATTGACTGCCGGCAGGCTGGCAATGCTTTCAAGCCGGCGCTTTCCTGAGCTGAGAAAAAGCGTTCGGCGATAGCTTCGGCATCGTCGATCCGGCGGACTTGTTCCACATCCGCTCCCACGCTGCAAAGGCGCGTCACCGCCAAGATTACCAGACCATCAGAATGGGCCAGGTTGAAATGTAATGACTCGGGCCCGACTGGGCTGGAAATGGCCGGCTTGCCGCGATTTCCGTAGTCGAACCGGAGTTGGGCCGGCGCGCAGCCCAGGTATTGGCCCAGAAGAGCGCGGAGCCAACCGCGCCCGACAATAAAGCGGTTGCGATCCCGATCGAAATGAAAACGACCTGCCCGGATATGTTCGTCTGGAGAAAGCGTGTCGGAGAAAGCTGATACTCGCGCGGATGGTTGGTCGAGGGCAGTCGCCCAAATGTGGACCTCCCGTGGACCAAGTCGCCAATCCACCGGGGGAAAGGGCCAAAAGATTTCCAGGTCCAAGGTCATAGTTTCTTTCCACTGGCCAGCGAAGGTTTATCGATGCTCAGGAGATCATTCAGCCATAGTTTTGCCAGATTGTTTGGTAAGCGCGAAGCAAATCTGGCCAGGCCGCACTATCAGCCTGCAGATTCTTTTGCAGATATTGTCGCAGAGCAACTTCGGTTAAGGTTTCGTTATCCCAGAGCAGCAAACTGAGAGCGTTGAGAAGCCTCTCACGAGGATAGGAAAAAATTCGGCCATCGAAAACGGCGGGGAGCTTGAAAGTCCGCAGGTTGAGGAGAGCATTGCGCCAGCGTGAACTTTCCGGGCACTTGGACAAGGGTGAAAGCGCATAATCTCGAACCGTCGCGAATGGGTGCTTTAGACGGTGACTTTCCAGCCAGAGCCAGAGCTGGCATGCCAGCTTTGAGACCTCACAATGCTGTTCCTGGAGTGCCGGTTTTGCGGCTGAAGTAACGCGGGGGTGAAGCTTGAACTCAACACCTGTTGCATGAAGTTGGCGCACCTCCGGCAGCCATGGCAATATCTCAGCCGAGGCCAATTTTTTCAGCCGGGCATGACGTTCACGGCAATCCCAATGGTATTGCCCGTGAACAGCGAGCACCGCATCGCCCAAGGCCAGTTGCGCTTTGGCGAGGTTGCGCGCCACAAAGTCCGTTTGCGCCGCCGTCAGCGTTTGTTGCCGCAGCAGATCCTTGGCGAGCAAGAGGCCGGAGCAGCGATTAAACAAAAGCCTCGTGGCTTCGTGCAAAGGGATTTGATCGGCTCTTAGATGGTGTTCGCAGCCTCGGAGCAAGTCCCTATTTCCCAAGATGAGTCGATGTCCGCTCAGCAAGTCGTAGGTAAACATGGATACGGCTCCAGTTCGTAACTTGTCGCGGGAGTAGATTTTGAACTCGACGTGCAAGCCCGCAGCCGGGGAGAGTTGATCACCCAATTTTTGCAAGGGAGAGCGATACCGATGTTCATTTAACAGAACGTTACCGCGGGTGAACACGTAGAATTCGAGATCATTGTAGGGGCGGTCCCCGGTTGCTGATCGGAGAACCCCTCCCTGGCCCCGGCCATAACCGCCACCCAGGACTAGGGCGTCCAGACTTGAGGAAGGAATGAGCGCCTGCACACCTCCAAGAACCGCTTGGCAGGTCTGCGCCAAATGGCCTTCCAAGGCATCGCTTCCGTCGAGTGTAAAGCGTGCGTTCACCGGGCGGGCTGCGGAGTTTTTTCCATGATTCAATTGCTGGTACAGTGGAAGATAATCATTGCCTGTAAAATGCCCAACCGGCGCGGAACCCCGCCAGTTTCGCGCGGCGCTGCTGCCCGCGAATCCGCAACGCATGGGGAAATTCGTGCAAGCGTTGATGGCTCAAACAAAAGCGAAAATCATGTCGGGCGTCGCTCAACCAGCCGAGCAGAACGGTGCGGAACCAGTTGAATGCTGCCGGGGTTCCGGTCCAAACCGCAGCCAGGGCTTTGGCCTCGCCAAAACTCCGTTTGTAGGCCTGCTGGGGGGTGTAGTTGTGGGAGTGCATCACCACCGCTTCTGGACAATAGACCACCTGATAGCCTTGGGCGCGGCACCAGCGCGTGTATTCGTCATCCTCGGAATACTGCATGTTTTCCAGAAATCCGCGTTTAACCCAGATATCCTTGCGCAACCCGCTGCTGACCATGCTGAAGAAATGCCCCCACCGGGCTGATTCCCGGTTAATCCCGAAGCAACGTTCGTAGTCGCAGGCAAATACCGCCTTGCAATCCGGGCGTGGGATCTGCCGGCCAAACACGGCGGCTGTGGTTGGATTCTGTAATTGCTCAACCAGATGTCGCAGCCAATTAGCTCCCTGTGGCGTGGCGTCTGCGTTGAGAAAAATGCCAAATTCGGAGCGGGCTAGCTGCATTCCATGATTCATCACCCGGCTGGGGTTGTAATCCTCCGATTTGATCTGGATAAAATGGCGTGGGTGGGCTTGCTTGATCAATTCTACAGAACCATCCGTGGAGCCGGAATCGATCACGATAAGTTCAAGATTCTTATAATCCTGGTTTTGCAGGGCGGGGAGCGTTTCACGCAAGGCCCATCCCTCGTTAAAGGAACGGAGAATGATGCTGACCTGCGGATCGTTCATGCCGTATTCTCCCTTGGGGATTGGCTTAACCGAGCTTTTGGCTGGTCATTTCTCATCAAACTTAAGAACGTCAAATTCTCCGACGGAATGCTGCTGATGCCTCTTGCAAAAGTCGGCTTTATTCGTGCGCCCGAAGCTCGGGCTGACACTTTCACTCGCTTTACCTGTCCTACCTCGAACCAGAGATGTCAATATCGCTCGCGCAACCCCGAAATGGGAAATCGGAGGTCTGGGATTCGGTTTGGGGCAAAAGACTGCTGGGCCATTGACATGGGCCAAGATGTGGTGAAACTTGGCCAGAAGCGTAAGTTTCTACCGCTCTGCGGTTAACGATACATTGGTTTTTGAAGAATCGGCAGCCGTTTCCGGTTTGCATCTTCCCGGAGCTCCCAGAACGGAAAAAGTGCTTGCAACCTTGATTTGGATTGCTATCTTCTCCGTTCCTTTTATAAGGAAATAATTTATGGCAAAGATTTGTGAATTAACTGGCACGGGTCCGATTAAAGGCAGCCACATCTGGCGCAGTGGTAAGGCCAAGAAAAAGGGCGGCATCGGCACGCACATCACGGCGATCACCAAGCGCCGTTTTATGCCCAATCTGCAGCGCGTCAAGGCTGTGGTGAACGGCGAAGTCCGCTACATCCGCGTGACTGCCAACGCGATCAAGAAGGGCCTCGTGGTAAAGGCCCCCAAACGCACTTGGAAAAAGGCTGAAGCGAAAGCTTGATTTTGCTCGCGAAAGCGGGTGCGCGGTAAACAATTTAAGGGTGATGTTCCTTCCGGGGCATCATCCTTTTTGATTTTCTACCGACTAAGCAACCGGCCCGCTTCCTTATTTTCCCTTCAAGTTCTTCATGGTGGCCCGTTTAACCTCGCGGTCGGAGTCCCGTTTTCTGAGGTCTTCGCGCTTGTCAAACTGCACCTTCCCTTTACCGACGGCCAACGCCACTTTTACCCGCCCTCCTTTCCAATAAAGCGAGAGCGGGAAGATCGCGTTGCCTTTCACTGCACTCAGGCCGAATAACTTTCGAATCTCCGTCTTATGGAGCAGCAGTTTTCGAACGGCTTTGGGTTGATGGTTCTGGCGGTTTCCTTGTGCGTATTCGTCGATATGAGCGTTATGGAGAAAAACCTCATCCCTTTCGACGCGGGCGAACGCGTCGGCAATCTGGCCCTTGCCGGCCCGTAACGCCTTCACCTCAGTGCCGTGCAGGACGATACCTGCCTCGAATGTCTCGAGGATGTGGTAATCGTGGCGCGCTTTTGAGTTGGTCAGAATGTCAGCCATAAACAGCAACAGCCAGAAGATAACTTCTGGCTGATCGCCAAACCAGTGATGGAATGGAGCGCGGCGGACTAGTGCTTCTTGCGCTTTTTGGGATTCCCGCCTGGCTTCTCGACTTCCGCCATTTCAGGCATTTCCCAGCCAATCTTCTCGTCGATGATCTCGAGCAAGGCGACATCCGCTGCTCCTAAGCCAGTCGTGTCGGCAATCAGCGGCCGGCTGCTGGCACCACCACCGGAGTTCAGTTGGCGGACGCGCCGGGAG
>JAQGOT010000715.1 GCA_028293465.1 Pedosphaera sp.
ACGCGGTTATGTCCGGCTGCAACTGCGCCAGACGCGACGGGAGCAGGAATTGCAGTTGGCCAGGTTGCGGCAGGATTCGCAGGAGCTGATTGACCGTTTGCTGGCGGCGCAGCGGCTCGCGGGTTCGCTCCAGGAGCAGGTCGGGCAACTCGACCGGTTGATTTCCCTGTTGGACAATGTCCCACAGGAGCTTGATTTGAATTCGCTGCTGCAGGCGGCTGATAGTAATCGTTCACTGCGCTATCAGCGCTTCAAGCTACGGCGGGATTTGGCGGAGGTGAATACGCTGTTCTGGTTTGTGGATGAGCAGCAATGGGCCAGTTCAAAGCCATGAAGCAGGCAACTACAACGATCTGGTTTCGCGGCGTGGCGCTGCTTTGCGTGGGCGGGTTGTGGCTGGCCACGGGTTGTTCGCGGGAAACGACGGCTCCGCCGCCGGGCGCGACGCCAAAATGGTCGTGGGATAAGTATCCGGCAGTGGAGAAAATGCGATTGGCCACCCTGCCCTGCCAAGTGCTGCCCAAGACCAGCCTGACGATCAACGCGCCGATTGCGGGCCAGTTGCGGCTCTACATCAACCGCCAGGAAACCAATCTGCCGGCTGGGTTTGTGTGGGCGGAGTTCGAGCCGAAATCGCTGACGATGGAAGGAGCAGAATTGGCGGAAGCGCGGCGGCGGATTGAGGAGCGGGAGCGGTTGTTCACGGAGATCGAGTTGCCGAAGGAAAAAATAAAATTGAACCGGGAGATCTCGGAAGCGAAGCGGCAGATTGTGATGCTGGATCTGCTGGCGACCAACCGCGACCTGGCACACCTGGCCCTGAACGCTTCGGGGCTGAGCAAGGAAGGCGTGCTCAAGCACGGCACCCTGCAACAAGCGCGGCAGGAACTGGCGTTGATGGAGCAGAACCTGGCTTACCTGTCGGCGACCAACTGTGCGGTGCTCGGCATCGATCTGCAAGGGGCGCGGATGGAATTGGAACGTCGGCAGTTGGAATTTGAGCGGCGGCAAACGCAGTCGCGGTTCAAGCTGCCGTTCGCCGGGCAGCTCATCACCAGCTTGCAAATGGCGGATGGCGTCACGGATTATCCCGTCAGCGCGGGGCAGGAGCTGGCGGTCGTGCGGGATCTCAACTCGGTTCTGCTGCGGGTGCCCTTGGAGGATGTGGCATGGGCGGCGCTGCCGACGGACAGGTTGAGCGTGGTGTTGCCGCTGCCCGATGGGACGCATCTGGAAGCCGTGTTTGCCTACAAAAAGCTGGAGCGCTCCTCGATGCGTGAGGAAGTATTTTACTATTTCCAATTTCCTTTTGAGGAATCGGCGGCGGCGGCGCACCTGGTCGGGACAGATTTGACATGTGAGCTTTGGATGGGTTTGACGCAAACGGTGCGCATTGTGCCAAAGCTGGCCTTGGTGTTGCGTGAACCGACGGCGTTCCAGAACCGGCATTGGAATGAAGGGGTGGCGCAAATTTTACCGGGCGCGCAGGTGGTGGTGGAAGGGCAGACTGATCTGGCGATTTTGCCGCCGGTACATGAGCGAGATGAACGCAAGGCTGTTCCGGCGCGCGCTGAAGTGCGTCCCCCAGGCACCCGATGAATTGCGAAGACATTTCGTTTAGGTATCGACCGGACCGCCCTTGGGTGATCGATGGGTTTCGGCACACGTTCAAGCCGGGGGTGACGCTGGTGAAAGGGGCGTCCGGTTGCGGAAAGTCAACCTTGCTGCGGTTGCTGGCCGGATTTTTGGAGCCGCAGGCCGGGAGAATTTTAACGCCCTTCGGAACCGCGCCGACGGATACCCGATTTCAGCGGTGCGCTTTGGGGTTTGTGTTTCAGCAATTGAATCTGCTCCCGCTGGCCACGGTGGAGCGGAATCTGATGCTGGCCGGCAGTCTGGCGGAGTTGCCGACGGAACAGATTGCTGCCAATTCCGCGCGTTGGTTGCGCGTGCTGGGCTTGGAGGCGTACGCGCGACGGCTGCCGCAATCGCTTTCCGGCGGCCAGCAACAACGGGCGGCCATCGCGCGGGCGCTGGTGCGTGAACCGACCGTGGTGTTGCTCGACGAGCCGACGTCGGGCTTGGACGATTTGAACGCGCGCGTGATCATCCGGAGTTTGGAACAGTTTATCACGGGCGACCGCATTTGCGTGGTGAGCTCGCATGACACGCGACTCGAATCGTTGGCTGATGAAACCCTCAACTTTAATCATTTCCTACCTTTGGAAGGACACCTGGAAGCGTTGGTGTGAACAGCCGGGGAGCCCGACGGCCCGGGTGTTCGTAACGGCGCTGCTCGTGGTGGTGACGACGGTGATTTTAACGGCGTTTCAACTGGTCGAGCGGAGTTTGCGCGAGCGGTTGGAACGCTTCGGTCTCGACACGGTGCTCGTGCGCGAGGCGGTGGCTCCGAATTCGCCGGGGTTCTTCCGGCACGGAGGAGGACCCGATGCGCTGGCGATGTTGGAGACGAGCGGACGCAAGCTGCGTTTGCGACAATTGTTTGTGCGCGGCCAGACGGAGTGGCGGGAAAATAATTTGCCGGTGTTCACGTATCCTCCCGAAGCGCTGCCGGCGCTCGCCGAAATGCTATCGACACAAACGGCTGCCGTGTGCGCGAGCGCGGAACTGCCGAGGAATGCCCTGCTGCGGGTGCGGATCGGGCACCGCTCGGTGTTGGCCGGCGTGGCGCGGCCGCCGAACTGGTTGCGGGCGCTGGCGCCGGATGACTTTGTTCTCGTTCCGCAAGGCTGGCTGGAGGAGGAGGAGCGATTGGGCTGGCTTGCGACGACAGTGTTTCAACGCGGACTGGGCGCGCCGCCGATGGAGCAGATCATCGCGGCGGTGAATGTGATGGCCATCCTGGACCAACGCACGCCACCGCAGATTCAAAGCGCGTTGCCGCTGATGCGGGAACTGGATGAAATGCATCTGCGGCATCAGCAGTGGCGCGGGGTGCTCGCGGGGATTTTGGGCGCGGCGGTGGCGCTGGTGTATGGGGCGATCGCGGTGCTGGAGTTTCGGCAAAATCTTTTCGTCGGGGCGTTGCTGCGCAGTTTTGGCGCGCCGCGGTGGTTGCTTTATTTCAGGCATTGGTTGGAGAATGCCGCGTTGGCGAACCTGGCGGCGATCGGGGCGACTGGGCTGGTGGTGGCCTTGCAGGAGACCATCTTTGGCACGCTCGGGTTTCCGCGCGAGATGTTGGCGTCGGCTGGGGCGAATGCTTATGCGGGTGGCGCGCTCGTTGGGATTCTGGTGTGGATCAATGTGGGGGCGTTTCTGAGTTCGCTGCCGGTGGCGGCGGGGTTGCGTCAACCGGTGGGCGAGATTTTGAATTAACCTATTGATGCGTAAGTGCTTCCCATGTTCGTGGAGCACGATTTGAAAAACGGTTTTTTGTTGCGCTCATATCCCGCCTTCTGCCACGATGGAGGAGCAGTTGAGATAACGAAAGCGGTTTAATTAATTTTATGAAGGGTTCCACACCGCCATCAACGATTTCCGCGAAGCGAATTTTGGTTGTGGACGACGCTCCCGAAGTAGCCGGCACAATCCAGAGCATCCTCGCTCAATGCGGGCATCAGGTGGAAACTTCCACGGACGGAAAATCGGCGTTGGACAAGTTTGAATCGGGAAAGTATGACCTGGTGATCACCGACTACGCGATGCCCAAAATGAACGGGATCGAATTGGCGGGTGCCATCAAGCAAAAGGCGGCGGGTCAATTGGTCCTTTTAGTTTCAGGTTTCATCTTCTCCATTTCCGCCAAATACACGCCGCCGCTGCCAGTGGATCTCATCCTGGCGAAACCTTTTTCTTTGAAGGAACTGCAAGAGGCCGTGGCCGGTTTGTTTCAAGCACCGAGCGCGGCGGTGTAAAGATCGCTGGCGCATCTCCGCTGGGAGAAGCGGAGCATTCAGGAGACACTTCAACTCCACGGCCACAACCGCCATAGTGGCGGCGGGTTGATTCAAGAGGCACTTAATAAACGCAACCCAAACAGCAAAAATGAAGTTACCCTCCACTTGCTAACCGGCCCCTGAGATCGTGAAGCCTTTAAAGGAAGAGACAAAACTGCAAACCGGGAGAACGTGCATGTTCGTCTCGATGATTCTGTTTGTCCTGGGCGGTTTCATGTTGTGCTACTGTCCGGGTGAATATGTGCTGACGGGAATATTGGCAGGTGTGGCGATCTGGCTCGGGAGTCCGCGCGTCCGGGCTTGGAGCGTTGTATTGCTGGTCGCGTCCCTCGTGATGATGGTTCTGGAAACGCGCTGGTCGATTCAGGAGAAGGAGCATTTTGCAAAGCTACGGCAACGGTTCCGCGAGGCCCAACGTGGCACCAATGAACTTGATGGCGGGACGAACAACGGCAGGCGGGATCAGAACGGTATCTAAAATTTATCGCCCAAACGGCGTTTCCGAGTCCGTAGAAGGGGACGAGCTTCACGTGCGAAAAGATGGTTCTGAACCTGAAGATTAGGGTGCCCACCCCTGCCCTCGCTCCCGTTTAGTTAAGAATCCGACGCCCCTCCGGGGCAAGCCGAGCCCGGGGAATCTTGCCACAAGCCCTTAACTAAATGGGAGTGCCCCCCCGCCCTCCTCCCCGCGCGCTGGGCACGGAGGTGGAAGTTGCGCAGGTGGAGTAAGAGCCCGCGTGGGCCTGGTTTACCGCTATTTCATGTTTACGAACCGGCAGCCATCGGTCTTATGGCGCGGCGATTGCGCGATAGAAGCGGCGGGGTTGATTGGTCGCGGCGCGGTCGGTGACGTGCCAGGTAGCGTTGGTGAGGATGGTGTTCGTCAATGGAAACCAGGCCACGAGGTTGGTGGAAAACTGGATCGTGTTGGTGTGGGCGACGTCGCCGGTGAGGGTCAATGAGATGCCGTTCGACGGAGAATAACTGACGGCGGTGAATTGAGGGGCGGTCTGCGTGACGGGGGCGACGAAATTGGCGGTGGCGGCACCCGCAGAGATGGTGACGTTGGTCCCGGAAATGGAACCATAGCCGAGCGCATTGAGCTCGTTGTTCCGCACGTTGACGGACCAACTGCCAGCCAGGACCTTGATTTGATAATTGCCGTTGTTGTCCGTGGAGACGCAACCGGGGAAGTAGGAACTATGCGCGTTAATGGCTTGATTCGCATCCAGCTCGACGCCCACGATCGGGTTGCCGACCGGGTCGGTGAGTTTGCCGGTGATAACCGCGGTGGACTGCGGAAAGGTCAACACGAGGCCGTTTTGATCCACGCCATCGGTGACTGTGTAGTTGATTCCTGAAATGTTCACGTACCCACGATTTTCAGCGGAGACACATTCCAGGGCGAGGTTCCAAGCCCCGCCGTGAACGCCGACGTCAAAGTTGCCACTGCCATCGGTCGTCGGATAAACCGAATTTGCCCCGTTGCCATGGATTGGATAGGGCTGGACGACGATTGTAATGTTGGTGATGGCGTTGCCGTCGTCGTCCTTGACCTGGCCGCGCAAATGCGCGGTCACGCCTTGCAAAATAAAGTCGGCCTGCACGGCCTGTCCGTCGCTGACAGTCACGTTGGTGCTGCTGCCGCCGGAATAACCCCTCGCGATGAGGGAATCGCTGTCAGGACCGACATTCCAGTTGCCTGCCACCACGGCCAGTGTGTAAGCCCCATTGGTGTTGCTTGCCCCGTCGGCCTCAAACAAATTCGCACCGTCATCCGCACGCAGGCTCAGGCCGCTGACACCGTTGCTCAAGCCATCCTTCACCGTCCCGTAGATCAAGGCGGTCGCTTTTGACAGGGCGAAATTGAGGTTGGTGATGCTGCTGTTGGTAACCGTCACCTTCAAGTTGTTTTGCGGCGATAAATAACTGCGTTGCGCCAGCGCTCCCTGGTCGAGTTTGACTTTCCATTGGCCGGGCGTCACAGGAAAACTGAAATTTCCGTTGGTGTCGGCAAAGGCGCCGGAAAACAAATTGTTCGTGGATTCGGCGTTGACAAAGACCGCACCGCCTTGCTTGCCACTGGACGCATCCGTCAGAGTGCCGGAAATCGTGTAAGTGCCGCTGGCCAGGGCCAGATTGTTCGTGACGAGCTGATTCAACTGAACCGTCACAAATCCGGCGTTCTGGTCGGACACAAATCCACCGCCCAGCACCAACACCACATAACTTCCCGTTGGCGCGTAAAGCGTGTAATTACCATTCGGGTCCGTCAGGGTCAGAACCGGGTTGCCCGAGCCGTTGGCGGTGGCCAAAGCCACCGGCGTATTCGTCACCGGCAAACTGGTGGCCGCCGAAGTAATGCACCCACGCACGCCTTGGGTCCGGACTTTTTGCGCCACGGAAAAGACTTGCGTGGCCAGAGTTGCTCCGTTTTCGTCCTCGAGTTTGAAGATAAAATTTCCCGTCATGCCACCGACCACGCTGCTCAAACCGGGATAATCGAGGAGGGTTTGAATCTGGCCGTTGGTCGCGCCGTCGTCATCGCCCGGCACGTTCAGGTTCCGCACGCCGCCGATTTTCGGCAACTGGCCGTCCGTCACCGTGAAGGCTTGAACCACAAAATCCTGTCCGGCGTCGATCGTTCCATTCCCGTTGAGATCATAAAAGCGTTTCGCCTGCACCGGTTGATTATTCGTCAAACCGGTGATGGTCAAGGTCACGTTGCCGGAATAATCATTGGTGATGATTGCCGGAGAAATGCTCAAGCCGACTGCCGCACAGGAGGAATGCGAACCCAGCAACCATAGTGCAGATACAGCTAATCCAAGTAAGCGACCGGTGGGAGATTTCATAGTTAAATGCTGAATCAAACAAGGGTTGGGGGTTACACGACACGTGGAATAAGCTGACAACATGCGGCAAGAAGGCAAGCAATAAACGGACACAACAGGGCGTTTCCGGACACTGCCCCCACTCGGTGGCCGATTGTCGGGGGGCGAGACGTCTGCGCCACTCCGCCGAGCGTCAGTCACACGGGCTTCGATCAAGCCAAGCGTTTCGGAACGGTCATACGTTGAAGCGGCGTGAACGCCCGCGCTCCGGGGGCGGTGTCCGGATGCGCCCGACACAACACTCACGCA
This sequence comes from Pedosphaera sp., assembly GCA_028293465.1. Taxonomy (GTDB): domain Bacteria; phylum Verrucomicrobiota; class Verrucomicrobiia; order Limisphaerales; family Pedosphaeraceae; genus JAQGOT01. Next base: position 7,064 of record JAQGOT010000715.1, read on the forward strand.
TTACTAACCCTTATGCCGAGCGAGTTCAAATACCCCACCCATCACCGCGAAAAGCAACCCGGCGAGAACGCGGATTAGACGTTAGCTCCGGTCGGTGCGGATGGCCGTACGCGGGTTTGACCCCATCGGTTTAGTTTTCCGCTGACTCCATGGGAGTGGTAATGTTCGAGCATGGGAGGGTGGAATTCACCGGCTGGAATATTTTAAAACATATGAGCACATCTATTGAAGGAATCATCATACCTGACACCAAACTCACACGCGAAATAACCGAATTGGTGAGGGACACAGAATCACCATTGCTGTTTCATCATTCCAGCCGCGTTTACTATTTTGGTGCGCTGGCCGGCAAACGTCGCGAACTTCGCTTTGATCCGGAGCTGTTGTATGCGGGTGCGATGTTCCATGACATGGGGCTTACCCGCAAACACAGCAGTGCGAACGAACGATTTGAAGTTGACGGAGCAAATGTTGCCCGAGATTTCCTCCGCAGCCGCGGAATTCCGCAACAGGAAATTGACCTCGTGTGGACAGCAATTGCGTTACATACAACGCCCGGAATTCCTCAGCACATGCACCCGGTGGTTGCGTTACTCACTGCCGGTGTGGAAATGGATGTGCTGGGACTCGCTTACAAGGAATATGGCAATGTCGAGCGTGAAGCGGTGGTGCGGGCACATCCACGCCCTGAACATTTCAAGGAAGACATCATTCAGGCGTTTTACGATGGAATAAAGCACAAGCCAGCGACAACTTTCGGCAACGTCAAGGCGGACGTGCTCGCCGACAAGGATCCAAAATTTAAGCCCACCAATTTCTGCAGCGTCATCCGCAATTCTCCTTGGGCAGGATGAACAACAATCCCCCGCGCCAGCCAGCTCCTGGCGCAGCGAGCAGACCAATGCAGGCGCCAGCGTACCTCCGCTCGCTTCGCCGGAGATAAGCATGAAAGTTTCTAGTTTCATCTCTCATCCTCGCAGCAGACAACGTGAGGAGTTCTTCCGCGAGTGTGGCGGGGGTGACATAGATATCACGCAAGCTCCCGTCCCATCGGAAGTGCTCTTCGCACGTTTCCCAGCGACTCATGGGTGCGCGGGTCCCCGCTTCTATTTTTTGTCCCAGTTGTGTTCCTTGATCATTTGATTGAGCTGGGCTTCCTCATCGGTATCTGCGGGCATGATTTTGAAGTGGACCAGGTACTTGCAGACGTCGCGGAGGTGTTTGATTTCGTCCTTCTTCGCATTCAGTTTTTCGGTAGGGAGCGATTTGGCGTCGGACAGGTATTGCGTGAGCAGGTCGTGCGCGCGCTGGCCGGCGGCGTCGTTTTGTTCATAGGTGAGGGACTCGGCCAGACGCAGCATTTCGGGCACGGGGTTGGCCGGGTTCTTCAGCTTCTCGGCATCCTGGCGGATCATGGCGGCGATTTCCTGGCGCTTGGCCTGCGTGGCCTCGGGGCTGAGGCAACCATCGGTTCCGCCTTCGCTCACCCGCGGCGGCAGGGGACGGTACCAAATGTTGCGGTAGCGGACCGGATTGCCATGGTCCTGCAGCTTGAGCGGGCCCACGTCGCCGAGCGGACCCGGCTTGGAGCGGGTCCGGTGGCCGGTGGGGCCTTCGAGCGTGGTATGGTCCTGCACGAGCACGCCGTTTAGAAAGACGGTGACAGAGCCGGCGTCCACGACCTGACCGTCCTTGTAGATGGGCCGACGGAAAACGATGTCGTAGGTCTGGAACTGGCCCGGCGGACGCAGGGCGTTGGCGAGCGGCGGATTCACGCCATAGACTGAGCCGGCAAAGCCGTCCGCGTAGGTGGGGTTGTTGTAATTATCCAGCACCTGGACTTCGATTTGGCCCATGAGGAAAACACCGCTGTTGCCGCGACCCTGGCTTTCGCCCTCGGCTTTCGTCGGCGCGGCCCATTCGACATGGAGCTGGCAGTCGCCGAACTTTTCCTTGGTGCGGATGTAGCCGGAGCCGGGCACGCACTCCATCGCGCCATTCTTAATCACCCATTTGGTGGGAACGCTGGTGCCCTCGTCGGCTTCCCATTTGGAGAGATCGGTGCCGTTGAAAAGCACGATGGCGTCGGAGGGCGGTTGGCCGGGTTGTTCCGGGGTGCTGAAGGTGCCGGGGGTGATGAGCTTGGGCTGCGGCCGGTTGTGGTCGTGGATGGCCCAAGGGTGATGGTCATCGGGAGCGTCGCCGTAGAAGGGAGCGCCCACGTTCGCGGCCCACGCGGGTGAACCAAGGGAGATAATCAGGCCGAGGGTGGTCAAGGTGGAGTGTAATCGCATAGCGTTATGAAAATATAAATGAGTGTTGGCGCAACTGTAGCCAATTTTACAGGCTCATAAAGGGAAATCAAATCGAGGTTGATCCAGATCAACGCGAGAGTTTTTCAGGGGCGCAAATCAACTTTTGGACGATTTGGTGGCAAGCTCGTCGGTCCACGGTGCGCCGTAGATGTGGACGGGCCGCAGG
>JAQGOT010000716.1 GCA_028293465.1 Pedosphaera sp.
CCCGGGTTTTGTTCCTCCGCGAACCGGTTCAAAATATGAATGCCGTTGGTGACCCCGATGCCAATGACCAGGGGGAGCGTCATAATGTTGGCCGGATTCAACGGAATGTCGAGCCACCCCATCAGCCCGCCCAGCCAGATGGAGCCAATCGCCACCGGCAGCAAGGCGAGGATGACGGAGGAGAAATTCCGGAAGTGGAGTAGCACCATGATAATGATGGCGCCGAGCGCATACCACGCGGCTTGTTGATAGCTGTCCTTCAACAGGGTGGTGTATTCGTACAATTGAACCGGCGTCCCGGTGACATTCGGGTCAACGGTGCGCAACTGGTCGATGAATTCCTTCTGCTTGTCGCGCTGCCAGATGTCTTCCTTGGGATAGACCTGCAGCAAGTATTTGCCGGTCGCGCCGATAAACCGGTGCCGTAACGCCTGGGGCAGATCCCCGACCTGCAATGGCGCCCGGTTGTCCTGCTCCTGCAATCCTCGAAAGGTCTCGTGGATGTCGTTGAAGAGAGCTTGCTGGAATGCCTCCAGTTTTTGAGAAGCCGCCGCGCTGTCGCCGCTGAGCATCCACTTGCGCAGATCGTTGATCGAGCTTCGTAACTCGAGCAGTTGAGTGGTCAGTGACGTCAATTCCTGCGGATATGCGTGCAACAGGCTTTGGTAGTTCCTGCGGACCGTATCGGCGTGCGACCGGTCCTGCACCACCAGAACCTGCGTTTCGGCCGGTGATTGTATCATGGTTGCCGTGTTGATGATCCGGTTCAGGTCCTCCACCAGAGCGAGTTCCAACTGCGGATTGGCACCGTTCGTAAATTTGGACAACAGGGCCCGGGTCGTGCCGGAAAGCTCGGTGCTCAGATAACCGGATACCCGATCAACGGGTTGTTTTAATTTGGTCGCCAACGATTCCAGATTGATGATGTCGTTGGTCGAAAACGATGGCGGCTCCTCCTCATGCTCCACCTCGTCCGCCGCCGCTCCCATGTAACCGTACGTGGAGTAAAGGGTCGAACTCAGCTCGGAAAGCTTCACCGGCTCAAGGTCGGCCGCGGCAAAGCGAATCGGCGCGATCTCCCGCTTGATTTCGCCGATCAGCTCCAGCTTTTTCGACTGGTCACCGATCAGGCGCGGGGCCATCGTTTCGACTTCCGAAACCGCAGGCAGGTTCGTCAACTGTTGTTCTAATTCCACCGCCCTTTGCGGGGAATCGGCGACGACCACGCCAAAAATCACCGATTTGGGCGTGGAATTGATCAATTTTTTCTCGAACACCACTGCGGGCAACCCTTTGGACTGCATGTTGAGCAGGTCGTAATCGAAGAACACCCGGTGGCACTGCAGCAGCGCCAGCCCGCTCAGGACCACAGTGACGATCGTGGTGGCGACCGGCCGGTGCAACCAGATGTTCTCAATGCGCGCGCGGATATCGACCTTGGGCGGTTGGTGATGGTCGATCTCATTTTGACGCCCGCGGAACAGCAGCACGGGCAGCAAGGTCATCATCGGCACCAGGCAGATCAACATGCCGCCGCCGCAAATAACCCCCATCTCCTGGATGCCCTTGAAATCAGTCAATCCCATCGCCAGGAAAGCCGCGGCGGTGGTCAGCGCGCCCGTGAAGATGCCCTGTCCGGTGAAGACGATGGCTTTGCGGATCGCCGCTTCTTCGCTCTGGCCCAGGCGCAACTCCTCCTCGTAACGCGTGATCAGGTGCACGCCGAAATCAATGGCCAGCCCGATCAAAATCGGCATGAACGTGATGGTCAGGATGTTCAGATGCCCCACCACGAGGGTGGTGAATGCCAGGGTATAACCCAACCCAACCAGCAGACAGAGCGTGGCCTTCAGGGGCCGGCCCGTTTCCTGGTAGCCGTAGATGAAAATCAGCGCGCACACCACGAGGGAAACAATGCTGGCCACGGTGGAATCCCACTGGGATTGCTCCATCTCATCGTGTTCCAATACCGGTTCGCCGGTGATGCCAACATTCAACCCGGGCACTTCCCGTTCGGTCTGCGCCACGAGCTCCCGCAGACGCGTAACCGCTTTATCGTTCAACTCGTCCGTGCGGGCCTGGGCGGTCACGAGATAAAGCCGGCCCTTTGCAAACGTGATGTAAACATCCTCGTCGCCGGCGCCAAACAAAGCCGCGAGGCCGGGTGATGGCGGGGTTCCCGGGCGTTGGAGGCTGGCTGCGGCTTCCTTCACGATTCGTCCCAGCATCGGCACCGCCTTTATCAGCGAGTCGTTCTCCGCGTTGGCCTCGCGTTTGGCATGGAGGAATTGCGAGTTCACCATGCCGAAGAGCGAGTTCAGGTTGGTTGCCTGCGTGAACCGCTGGATGAAGGGAAGATAACTGGACAGGATCTGCCGTAAATCCTTCAAATCCGCTTCCGGCACGAAGAGCAAGGCCTTGTGTCCCAGCATGTTGAAGTCGTGCTTGTAAAGGACATCCGCGAAGGTGTTCGTCTCGACGAGGAGCTTCGCCCCCAGACGCTCCACGAACTGGCGGTTTTTTTCAGGGTTCTCACCCTCCACCACCACTACCAGGTCGTCCTGGGTGGGAAACTCCTCCTTAAACTTCAGGAAGTTCTGATGATATTTCTTCCCCGAACCCACCAGGTTGTTGCGGCTGGGATCGAACTTCAGATTGAAACACGTGTAAATGACACACAGGCCGAACAGAAAAATCTGCGGCCACAAAAACAGCGAGCGATGCCGGATGACGGCATCTGCCAGCCGGCTCAAGGCCCGGCCAAATAATGTATCGGACAACGATTTCATCTATGTCTGACAACCCTCCGGCGCCGGCAATTCGCCCAGCACCGGCAAAAACCCACCCCACCGCCCGTTACGAAACCCCGCCCGCAACCGGACACCATCATAAGCGCTTCTGAAGATAAGCAGCGGACTCCGCGTAACCCAACGACTGATAAAAAGCCGCCGCCCGGCGCGTCGCCAGTGCGATCAACTTCGCATCCCGGCAACCAGCCCATTCCTCAAAGACGGCCATCAACTGCCGGCCCACGCCGTGCCGCCGGCAACCCTCGCGCACCATGATCTCTTCCACCCACGCCACCGGGCCGTTCGCAAAAAAGGTTTCATGCGTGAAACCCAAAACATACCCCACCACCACACCGTCGAGTTCGGCCACCCGCAAACAAGCGTCCGGGGTCGATAATAGCGAAATAAAGGAACGCGCAAACGAATTTTCTTCGACCACGAAAGAGGTCGCCAGATTTCGGGCCAATTCGAGGACACAACCTGCATCCTCCGGCTTTGCAGCGCGGATAATCGTCATGGGGTCAGAGTTTCCAACGCGGACTTTTATTCAACCCGCGCCGTCCGGAAATTCGGCGTTGGAATAGATTTCCTTCACGTCGTCATGATCTTCAAGGAGTTCCGTCAGCTTATGCACCGCCGTGACGGCGGTTGGTTCCGTCAAAGGCACGGTGAGGGTGGGCAGGTAGGTTACTTCCGCCGAGGCGCATTTGATTCCCTTGGCCTCGAGTTGCTTGTGGACGGCTTCAAAATGCGCCGGGTCGGTCAAGACTTCATAGCCCTCGGGCTCAGCCTTGAAGTCCTCCGCCCCCGCTTCCAGGGCCACTTCCATGACTTGATCTTCGTTGGCCCCTTCGCGGGGGACGATCATCTGGCCTTTGCGCTGAAAGAGCCGGCTTACCGAGCCCGCCGTGGCGATGGTGCCGCCGTTCTTGGTCAGCACGCTGCGGATCTCCGCCGCGGTGCGGTTGCGATTGTCGGTGCTCAATTCCACCAGCAACGCCACCCCGTGAGGGCCATATACCTCATAGGTCAGGTCCTCGAAACTGGTGGTTTCACCGCCGCCGGTTCCTTTTTTGATCGCGCGGTCGATGTTTTCATTCGGCATGTTCGCGCCGCGGCACTTGAAAAGCACCATGCGCAGGCGGGGATTCATGTCGGGATCCGCTCCGCTGATTTTTACAGCGATGGTGATTTCCTTCGACAGCTTGGCGAAAATCTTGCCCCGCTTGGCGTCGATCGCGCCTTTGAAGGTTTTTACTTTTGCCCATTTACTATGACCGGCCATATAAATTATTCGACTCCCAGACCACACAATTACCCGACGACGGGGCAGCGCAAAGTCCACCCCACCCGGTAAGCAGTTATTTCATACCCTGAAATGAGGAAAACTCAACCCACAGTTTCGACAAACACCGCCGTGCCGTAGCACAGCACCTCGGTGATGCCGGCGCCAATTTCAGTGGCATCGTAACGGACACCGATGACGGCGTTGGCACCGAGTTCGCCGGCGTGGGTGAGCATCGATTGAAACGCATCCTGGCGCGCCTGCTCACAAAGGCTGGTGTAAATCGAAATGTTGCCGCCGAAAATGCTTTGGATGGCCGCTCCGAAATTACCGATGATGGAGCGCGACCGCACAATAATCCCCCGCACCACCCCGAATGATTTGGTGATGCGATAACCCGGCAGGTCGAAGGCCGTCGTGGTCAAAGCGTGTGTGTTGCTCATATCGCCGATTCAACACGAATCCCCGCCGCACCCGCAAGCCTGCCGTTCCAGTCCATTGCCCCAGCCTGGTGCGAGCCACGAAACATCTCAAACCTGCTCAGGGCGGTTCCGCTGCATTCCAGCTGTTCGGTTGCCTTGGGACGGCACAGTCGACAGTGGAATGCACAGCCTAAAATTCCCTGACGCGGTAGAATCTGTTTGTCCCGCTTGTGGCTGCATTCGTATCCAAGACAGTTCGATCGTAACCATTTCCTTGGACGCCGCTGCCGGGCATGACCGCCCAACTGTCGGCGTGGAGGTTCGTGGAGTAATCAACCGAGTATTGTCGCCCCGAAAATGTGTGAAACGTAATGGCGGGTGCCGCACCAGACAAACCAGAGGGGGTGATTTGCAGTTTGGTGCTTAATACGAGGCTGTAGAGGTCCCCGGCGGCGATGGCCACTACATTGCTGAACCAGGATGGAGGGCTCGCTTGACCGTAATTTGGATAGATGCCGGTATTGGCCACACCGCTCCCCCAGCCAACCACCGTTCCGTCACTCTTCAGGGCAAGGCAGTGACCTCCCCCCACTGCTATTGCAATTACGTTCCCAAGTCCGCTGGGCGGGTTGGTTGGGCCGGCCCCCCAGGCAACGACAGTGCCATTGCTCCTTAATGCCAAAGTACAAAATCCTTTCGCTGCTATGGCCGCTACATCAATCAACCCGGAAGGAACCGCTTTCTGGTTGGCGCTGCCATCCCCCCAAACGATTACTCTCCCGTTACGGCGCAAGGCAATGCTGTGGAACACACCGGCGGCAATGGCGGTCGCGTCCGTCAACCCGCCAGGCACCACTGCCTGTCCATATTGTGCATAGGTACCCGGGTTGTTTGTGCCAGCGCCCCACGCCACCACGCTCCCATCATTCTTGAGGGCCAGACTGTGGTATCTTCCACCCGCAATCCCAACCACGTTGCTTAGCCCCGGCGGCACATTGGCTTCACCATAGTAATTTTCTCCCCAAGCGATTGCGGTTCCGTCTTTTTGGACGGCCAGGCTGTGATACTCTCCCGCGGCAATCATTCTCACCTTGCTTAATCCTTCCGGCACCTCGGTTTGATCCGACCCGTTGTATCCCCAAGCAATCACACGGCCATCCCGCGTGGTGGCCAACTGATGGCCAGACCCTGCGACCAAGGCGGTGAGATCGTTCCAACGGTCTGGCGTGGTTGATTGACCTGCGGTGTCGTCCCCCCACCCGATGATGCTTCCATCGCTTCTCAGCGCAAGGGTATGGCTTCGGCTGGTTGAAATCGCGAGCACATTCGATAGGCCGGGCGGGACATTCGTGTCCCTGGCATAGTCTCCCCAGGCCAGCACCGTTCCATCGCTCCTGAGCGCAAGTTCATGTATCCCCTCCACATCTCCGCCGGCCGCGATTCCAACCACATTGCTAAGTCCGACCGGCACGCTCGCGGGGCTGCCGATCCTTCCACCCCAAGCCACCACACTGGTATCAGCCTTGATGGCAAGGCAGACGCCTGCGCCAGCCGCAATGGCCACGACGTTGCTCAACCCTCCAGGCACATTCGTCTGGCCGAATTGATTATCGCCCCAGGCGATGACCAGGCCGTTGCTCATTAACGCCATGCCGTGCGCATTGCCTGCCGCGATCGCCATCACGTTGGTCAAACCCGCGGTGCCGGTTGTTTGACCGGACGAATCGTTCCCCCACCCGACGACGGTACCATCACCCCGAAGCGCCAGACTCCAATCATCCTGACCCGCTGCTAAAGCTGCCACATTATTCAACGCAACCGGCACATTGGTCTGGCCGTGATCGTTGCTGCCCCATGCCACGACAGTACCATCATTTCGCAGCGCCAAGCCATGACTCCGGCCCGTCGCCACCGCCAAGACGTTGCTCAAGCCGGCTGGCGTTTCTGCAATAGCACCCCAACCAACGACGGTGTGCTTGGCCGTCAACGCCAGGCTATGACCTCCGCCAGCAGCAACTTTTGTGAATACCAGCCCCGGCTCCGCATACGGTATGGTTTGTGCGCCCCATCCCACGACCTGACTCGGCGGTCCCGCAGCCGAGAAGGATTGGGACCCCACTCCCAACCAGACCCAAAGCAGGAGCCAGCTGCCGGTGTTTG
>JAQGOT010000683.1 GCA_028293465.1 Pedosphaera sp.
CCACGCCAGCTCCGGTTGCCACTTTCAAGAAGTTCCGCCGGTCCATTTGGTTCATAATAATATTTCTGGGCGACGACCGGGATCGCTCCCGAACAGATCGTATGCCAGCCATGCTACGGAGTTCCGGTTTGTTTTGGCACCCCCCTTTCGAGGGGTGGTAAACGGATGATTGAAGGAATAGCCAAGAGAGCTGTCCCAACGAGTGGGGCACACCGCTATGGCTGTCGCCGTGCCTTCAGCGCTTGCGTTGCTTCGATGTACTGTCGGGCTGATTTGTTGGTCGGGCTCAACTGCAAAGTGAGCTGAAATTCCTTCAGCGCGTCGTCCAGTTTTCCCTGTTTTCCGAAAGCCACCCCGAGGTTCAGGTGCGCCCGCGCAAAATCTGGCCGACAGCGGATGACCTCGGTGAACTGGGCCTGAGCCTCATCGACCTTTTCGCTGGTGGCCAACTCGACTCCCAGCAAATATCTGGCTTGCCAGAAGGCGGGATACATCCAGACCGCCGTGCGGAACAGGCTGATCGCCTCGTCTCGTTGGTGTTGGGCGGCCAGGCGCACCGCCTGGTTGAAAAAAGCCGCGGGACCGTTTGGTTGAAGCTGCGCGGCCTCCTGATAACGAGTCAGGGCCTGTTCCAGGTGCCCCTGAGATTGCTCCAGGAAGCCCAGATTAAAATAGGTTTCCACATAGCCGGGATTCAACTGGAGCGCGCGGGAGAAGCAAGCGGCCGCTTCGGCGGTCTTGCCCTGATGCGCCTTGAGCAGTCCGGATTCATTCAGCGCCGGCACATAATCGTCGCGCAGGGCGAGCGCCCGTGAAACATAAGCGGCGGCGGCGGCGGTGTCGCCCTGCCGGACCAGGAGCAGGCCGACCTTATGCAACGGTGCCGGGAAGCAGGGCAACAGTTCGCAGACGCGTTGTTGTTCCCGAATGGCGTGAGGCAGATCACCAACTTCATCCAGGAACTGCGCAAAATTTCCATGCAACAGGTCGTCTTCAGGGGCGGCGGTGAGTGCCTCCTGGAAACTTGCGCTGGCTGCCGCGCGCGCTTCCGGATTCATGCTGGATTTCAGTTCATTCATTGTCGCCATATACATTTTGGCGCGGGGAACGTCATTCAGTTGCTCGGTAAAGGGCGGCTCCGAGACGCGGCTGAAATTCATTTGCCAGAGGCGATAACGATCCCAAGGTGACACCGCCAGCCGGTGGTCGCAAAACTCGCCGGAAGCCCAGGCGCCATGTTTTCGCGCCGCGATGGGCGCGGGCAGCAACTGCGCGACTTCCTCGGCGAAACCGCGCGCCAGCAGATAGTTGCCGGCGAAGTGCAAATGTACATGCTCGTAAAACAAGTCCTGACCGGGGATGCCTTCCGCCGAGTTGTGCGCCAAAATATCGGCGGCATCAACCAAATGGACACCCTTTCCAGCCCGCCGGGCCGCGGTTTCCTTTATGATCTGGTTGATGCGTGTATCCGCGCGAAAGGCCAGCGCATCGTAATCCCTGGCCAGCGCGAAATCCTGGCGGGCCTGGTTGACATTGGTCAGCGCGAGATGACAACGACCGATGCGAAATTGCAATTCAGCAAATTCAGGATCAATTGCCGCCGCTTGCAAGTAGGGAACAAGCGCCCCCTGAAAGTCCCCCGCGGACTCCCGAACTTCTCCCACGTTATAAAAGCTGTCCCACTCGGATTTTCGGGCCTCGGTCAGGCTGTGGGCATGCAACGAAGCAAACGGGGCGCAATCCCTCAGGTTGCTGGCCACCGTGCTGACGAGAATCGGCACGCCCGCATCGTATCCCGCGCGCAAAATATCCTCCAGATTGCCTTTGAAGTTATCATAAGTCCGCAGTCGGCTGGCCTCGTCATACCGGAGCCGGTGGTCCTTGAACATGTTCATGCCGCTCCACGTTTTGGGAGCCGATGAGCCACGGTTTAATTTTCCAACCAGCGTGTTCATCAACTGCCCGATTTTGGTCGTTTTGGTGGCGAGGACGGCCCGAACCACGGACCGATCAGGTGCCTGGCCGCCAAAAACCGTGCCGGCGCCGAAAGGACCCACCATTTCGTTGTTCCCCATGTAGATGATCCACAAGTCGCCTTCGTGCCGGGCGCATTCCTGGGCGATCGGAAGAATTGTATGCGAATTAATCGCCGTCATGGCGGCGCAAACCACTTGAAAATCGGTGCCGGGATAACGCTCGCGCAACAAAACCTCCAGATAGCGCCCGACCCCAAAAGAAGGGTCCGGGTCACCTTGAGCCGCTGATTCTCCCAACAAAAAAATGCGGTATGAGTGGGCGGGCTTTGGAGCCTCGATGCGCAGGGGCAGAGGTGTGCGTGCCAGGGAGCGGGGGAAAAAGCGAAACGCGAATTTCTCGTTCGTGACGAAAAAGGAACGTCCGGCTATCTGGGTGCGGAGAAAAAAACTGGTCGGATAACCGCAGCCAGCCAGTCGCAACGTCAGCTCCAGCCCGCCTATGAGCAGAAGGGGGATGAAGATCGCACCGCAAATCCGAAAGAGCCAGAGCTGGCGGCGAGGAACCTTGACCGTATCCGGGGAAGGACTTGCCCGTTCAGACAACCTCGCTGCATCGTGGCTCAAATGCCCGGGTTTTGACGAATGCTTTTTGGTTGGTTTCATGCGGATATCTGCGCAGGGCAAATCGGCCGGTCACAGGTGGATGATTCCGCGTTGGATGGCGGCGGTGACCGCTTCCGTTCGGTCTGCCACACGGAGTTTCCCGATGATATTTTTCAAATGACCTTTGGTGGTGTTCTCGCTGATGTTCAGCACATCGGCAATTTCCTTGTTCGCCAGACCCTTGGCGAGTTCGTGCAATACTTCCACTTCACGCGGGGTCAGTTCTTCAAATAATTTGCGCGACGCGAGCCGGCCGGCGACTTCTTTCGGAATCCAGCGCTGGCCCGCCGCCAAAGCACGCATGGCGGGGATGAGGTTTTCTCCGGTGGAACCTTTAAGCACGTAGCCTTGGGCTCCGGCCTGGAGTGCCTTATGGATGTCCTCGTCGCCATCGAAGGTGGTCAGCATCAGCACGCGTGCCGTGGGAGATTTCTTGCGGATCTCCAACGTCGCCTCGATGCCGTCCTTGATGGGCATTCGCAGGTCCATCAACACCAAATCCGGGTTGTGTTTGGTGAACAGTTCCACGGCTTGCCTGCCATCGACAGCCTCCGCCACCACCGTAATGTCCGGCTCGGTGTTAACCAGGGAGATCAATCCCATCCTGATCAGGGAGTGATCATCCGCGACCAGAATGCGAATTTTGCCTTCGTGTTTCATTTTGATGAGGCGGTCCCGGCCCGGTGGCCGACCAGCTTCGATTTTTCCGGATGAGATTTTGTCATCACGTTATCCGCCGGGCCACTCCGGGCTATCGGGCCACCGCCCCTCGTGGGGCAGTTCCATCGGAATTTCGACACGCACGGCTGTTCCCGAATCCGGTGCGCTGGTGAGCGCCACCTGTCCGCGGAGCCGCTGGGCGCGTTCGGAGATGCCCAGCAGGCCGAAGTGGCCGTCCCGCGGGCCGAGGCAAGCGTCCACGGCAAACCCCCGCCCATTGTCCTGGATCTCCAAAACCACGGTCCGCGGACGATAATCCAGTTTTATTCCTGCGCGCGTCGCGCCGGAATGTTTGATGATGTTGGTAAGCGCTTCCTGCGCGATGCGCAGCAAATTATCTTCAATAATTTCAGGGAGTGGCCGCACCCGGCCCTTGGTCTGCACTTCCACGCTGATGGTCGTACCGTCCGTGATTTGCTTGGTGCTGGTGATCAGGGCCGCCCGCAGGTCAAATTGCTCCAGCGCCCGCGACCGCAAATCCCAAACTGACCGACGCACGTCCACCTGGCTTTGGGCCAGGATGTTTCTGGCGAGTTCAAAGTGGTAGCTGGCCGCATCGGTGTCCTTCCGAAAAAGTTTTGCGCTGGTATCCAATTGCAGGGCGATGCTGGCCAGGCTCTGTTCCAAGGTGTCGTGGAGTTCCTGGGCCAGGCGCGTTCGTTCCGCCAGGCCACCCTTGAATTGCAGTTCAGATTCCTTGCGCGCCGCGATTTGAATCTTCAGTTGCTCCGTCCGGTCTTTCACCCGGGCCTCGAGTTGGTCGTGGGCGTTTTGCAATTCAATCTTGGCCTTCTCCTTTTCTCCCACCAGGGCGTTCAACTCAGAATTCTTCCTCGAGATCATGATGATCCAGCTTATGGCCAGTACCGAAACCAGGAAGAAGATGCCCATGGCAATGGCCAGGTGGCGGGCGTTCAGCCAGCCCGGCCTGGTCACGATGCGGACGCTCTCCGGGGAAGGCAGCAACACCTGTAGTGATTTAAATTTTCCGTCGTCGCCGATCTCGGTCAGGCAAACGCCGGAGACCTCCACGCGGCTGCCGGTCGGTATCGACGCCAGCTTCGTATCTTCGCCGGGCGTTTCCGCCTCGGCAGTGAAGTAAAGGTTCTGGCTTTGCAGCAACAACACCGTCTTGACCCACGTTTTGCCGCTCGTCGGTTGGCAGGCCAGCCGCAGGTGGCGGTCCAGCAAATTTCCCTGCACCGCCACGAAATCCGCGTGGTGCAGGCCCGCCTGCAACTTTTCCAGCGCCACGGGCTTGGCCGCCGCCGGCACAACGGGTTCAGCCGCGCTCCGGCAGACGGCATCCTGCAACACCGGCAGAAAATTTTCGAAATCCGCGAACCCCACGGCATCCACCTTCTCTCCCACGGCAAAGCGTTCGGTTTGGTGGCTGCTCACATGCAGCCCCCCGGTACCGTCCTTAAGAAAAAGGTCTAGGCCCGGACGTTGATAGGTGACGGTGCCCCGGACATGAACGCGTTTCCCCGGCGCGCTGTCCTTCCGGTATTGGGCAATGTTGTTGAGTTGCAGCACCGGTTCCGCGAAGGGATCGTTCGATTCACATTTCTCGACGATGAAATCGGCGACCTGCGGAACGAACAGGACGACGGTGATCAAGTGTCTCAGCTCCGCGTTGAACGAAGCGGCGGCGGTGCCACGCACATGGACCGTCGCGCCCACGAGGCTTTGTGAATTGGTGCCCGGGGGAACCGGCATATAGAGACGCAGCCGATACCCCCCGGAGGCGAGGGTGATGCCAAGCCGCGTCCCTTCCACGCCCACCGTGCGGACAATGCCCGAGATTTCGATCCGCTGGCCGTCCTCGATTCCGGCCATCAGTTGTTCGATGGGGACGACCTTCGCCTCGGGCAGGGGAGCGGTGCCAACCTTTGTCCAGTGAGGCTTGGTGATGATCGGCGCAAAAGCTCCGGGATGACTGATGCCCGAAACCTCCACCAGATCACCAGGTTCCGGCTGGTCAACATTCAGGGATTCGACAAACACTCCGCCGGTCCCATCCTGAACGAAAAATCTTCCGCGCCAGTTCGGCTCCGCCGCCGTCACGACGCCGGTCACCGTCACGCTCACACCCAACAAGGCGCGATTGGCGGGAAGCGAGAGGACTTGCGCGCCGTTGGTCAAAGGCGCTTCTGATTCCTGGGCCGGCGCCGGGGAGGTGGTCAGAAGCAAAGCAGCAACAATCAGGCAGGGACCCACCAGAAACACGCGCAAAAGCAGGCGTTTGAGCGCTTCGCGGTTCCGGGTCATGGCAGGGATTTAAAGAGTTGTGCCTGCTGGTGTCCAGCAAATTATCCATTTTCGGAGACCCACCCGAAAGGGGGGGGACGCCGCCCGTGAAATTCTTTAGTCTCGCCACAATGACACCAACAACCGTTCTTCTCCCAACCCGTCGCCATGCCGTTTGCGCATGGCTGATTCAATCCTGGGTTCTGCTGATCACCTTCGTGTTGTCAGCGAGCCTGGCGTCCGCACAAACCCTGCAGTTCAGGTTCGCTTTTGAGGACAGCGGCCTCACGACCCTCAGCGGCCCCGATGGCGCGCTGGGATCGGGGCTTGCTTTGACCGTGTTGAATTTCGCCGGGACGGCACAGGACTTTCATGGTGGCGCCGCCTCGGGTGTGCAGAACACAGGCCAGTCGCTCAACTTCTCCTCGGCGGTAAATGCCGGGTCAGCCACCACTGCCACGATCAACGGGCCGATCGCTTATGCTACGAATAACGCAACCCTGGGGGGATTAGGCGTGGTCAACGGCTTTACCACGACGATTTGGTTCAAGCAGAATACCCCGCTGACGAACACGCTCAGCCGGGGTGGCCGTCTGCTCTTGTTGGGCGGCACGAACGTCGTTGATAACAACGCGGCCACCAACGACATTTTGTTCTACTTCCAATCCACGAATGCGCCTTTCTTCAAGCTCAACAACGCCATCATCTCCGCTCCCCTCTATTACAACCCACTGCCAACCAATGTCTGGCTGTTTGCGGCCTTGGTCTATGACGGCACGGATCTTGCCAAATACTATTATGGGAGCGAAGCCAGCCCGGCCAAGCTGGTGTCGGTGCATAGCATCGGTGCCCAACCGGTCGATTTTGGCGGTTCCGGCAATATCATAGTGGGCAACCGTCCGGCAGATCGGGCGCGCGCTTTCTCGGGGTCGATTGACGAGGTGCGCTTTTACACCGGCGCAGGCGATGCGAATTTCGTGGAGAACATCCGGCAATCATCCACGCCGGTCGTGGTTTCGGGCCTTTACCCGGATGGCAGCACCCTCATGCAAGGTACCAACACCCTTGTTTTCACGGCCGGTTCAACCAATGGCATCAACCTTGGCGGCATCAACGTGGCGGTGAATGGGGTCGATGTTTCCTCCAATCTGGTGATTGGCGGCTCCTCCACGAGCCGGACGGTGACTTATACCGGTCTGCCGGTAAACGCCACCTTGCTCAATAATGCGCCGCTTGACGCAGCTGTGATCAACATCAGGGTGACCGATAATGGAGGCATCATCACCACCAACAGCATCGTTTACGACACCTTCAGCCCGACAAACCTCACCTGGGAAGCCGAAGATTACGATTTTGGCGGCGGCCTCTTTATTGATAATCCGCGATATGCCTTTGGCGCTGCCGCCGATACCTATTGGCAACAACCGGGAGCGCCAGGGGTTGATTACTCTGACAACGGCGCGGGGGCACCGCGCGTCTACCGGGGCCCGTTTGAACTGGTGGCAACGGAGTTCAGTTACGGTGTGGGGCCTAATGGCGGCAATTCGGTGGGCGAGTTGATGCGGCAAAAGGTTCTGGATGCGTATGCGCTCGACAACACCATTCGCGACGTGGATGTCGGATTTTTCGACGGGCCCGGCGCTGCGAGCGGACTCCCGAATTGGCTCAACTACACCCGGACCTGCCCGACGGGAGCGTTCAATGTTTATGCGCGGGTGGCATTTGGCGGCGCAACTGCGGGCGGCTTAACCCTCTCTCAAGTCACCAACGGCTGGGGCACGAGCAGTCAAGCGCTCGCTCCAATGGGCACTTTCACATTCGGCAACAGCGGGGGCTGGCAGTCTTATCAATGGGTTCCTTTGCGGGACAGTGTGGGCAATCTCGTGCGGCTCAATCTGACCGGCACGAATACCTTCCAGTTAACCGGCAATAGCGGCGGCGGCGGCAACAATAACTTCTTCATGCTGACGCCCGCCAATACCAACGTGCCGGTCATCTCCGGCATTTATCCGAATGGCACCAACATGTTTCAGCCGGCCAGCGCATTA
>JAQGOT010000722.1 GCA_028293465.1 Pedosphaera sp.
AGCTTTCGCCTTTTTGAAATTCAACGCGGGCAAAGATACTCCCGGCCGACCTTTCAACGGCTTGCGGTCGCCGAGCACCACCTCCTGCACCTTTTTCGGCCAGCCGCCCATCGGCTGACCCAAACCGCCCGAGAGCATGTCGATGACCGATTCCGGAAACGGCGTTGCGCCGGGTTCCAAGTTCAGCACATCGACCGGCTTGATGCCGCGGGTGATCAGGAACATCGTCATGTAGCCCACCACCTTGCTGCTGGGCGTCACCTTCACAATATCGCCAAAAAGCTGGTTCACCTCGGCGTAGGTGCGCGCAATTTCCGGCCAGCGATTCCCCAAGCCCATGCTCGCCGCTTGTTCCTTGAGGTTGGTGTATTGGCCGCCTGGCATTTCGTGAAGGTAAACCTCCGCGGAGCCCGATTTCGGCGCGGTATCGAAGGGCGCATATGCGCCGCGCACCTGTTCCCAATAATCGGAAAACTCATTCAGCGCCTGGAGATCCAGCCCGGCGTCCCGCGGGCTGTGCTCCACGGCGGCGACAATCGAATTCAAATTCGGCTGGCTCGTGGAACCCGACATCGAGGCCAGCGCCAGGTCCACGATATCCACTTGCGCATCGTTCGCTTCCAAAATCGAAGCCGCCGCCACCCCGCTCGTATCGTGCGTGTGGAAATGGATCGGGATGCCGATCTCTTCCTTCAGCGCCTTCACCAATTGATAAGCCGCATACGGACGGCACAGTCCCGCCATGTCCTTGATGGCTAGGAAATGCGCGCCCATCCTCTCCAATTCCTTCGCGAGCTTGATGTAATATTTCAGCGAATACTTCGAACGCTTCGGATCCAGGATGTCGCCCGTGTAACAGATGGCCGCTTCGCAAATCGCGTGCGTCTCCTGCACGGCCTCCATGGCCACCTTGAGATTGGGCGCGTAATTCAACGAATCAAAAATGCGGAAGATATCAATCCCCTGCGCCGCGGCGTGCTTCACGAATCCGGCCACGACGTTGTCCGGATAATTGGAATACCCGACCGCATTCGAGCCGCGGAAAAGCATCTGGAAACAGATGTTGGGAATCTTCTCGCGGAGCAGCCGCAGGCGCAACCACGGATCTTCGTGCAGAAAGCGCATGGCGGTATCGAACGTGGCGCCGCCCCACAATTCCAGGCTGAACAATTGCGGTGTCCGCCGGGCCACGGCGTTGGCCACCGCCAGCATGTCATAGGTCCGCACCCGCGTGGCGAGCAACGATTGATGCGCGTCGCGGAACGTCGTGTCGGTGATCAGCAAACGCTTTTGCTTCAACGCCCATTCCGCAAATTTCTTCGGCCCGAGTTCCAGCAGCAATTGCCGCGTCCCGGCCGGCGGCACCTGCTTGAGGTCATAAGCGGGCGAGGGGACCGACGGCAGCGCGTTCTTCAGCACCCGGCCCTTCGCTTGCGGATTGCCGTTGACGATCACATCTCCAAGGAAAGCCATCAGCTTGGTCGCGCGATCCCGGCGCGGCTTGAACTGGAACAACTCCGGCGTCGTGTCAATCAGCGTGGTGGTGGCGTTGCCGCCGCGAAAAACCGGGTGATGAATCACGTTCTCCAGGAACGGAATGTTCGTCTTCACGCCGCGGATGCGGAATTCCCGCAACGCCCGGTCCATCCGCTGCAATGCCAGGTTGAAGTCACGGCCCGACGCCGTCACCTTCACCAGCAACGAATCGTAGAACGGCGTGATGACGCTCCCCGCGCTGCCCATGCCCCCGTCGAGCCGAATGCCGAAACCGCCCGCGGAACGATAAGTAAGAATGCGGCCGTAATCCGGCGTGAATTTGTTCTCCGGGTCCTCGGTGGTCACGCGGCATTGCACCGCCACGCCGTTGCGCGGAATGGCCGCTTGCGGCGGCAGGTCGAGTTCCGGTCCGTGCAAAGCATGCCCTTCCGCGATCAGAATCTGCGCCCGCACCAGGTCGATGCCCGTGATGACCTCGGTCACCGTATGCTCCACCTGGATGCGCGGGTTCATCTCGATGAAGAACCACTGGTTCGTGTCCAGATCCAACAGAAATTCCACCGTCCCGGCGTTGTCGTAGCCAATTTCCTTGGCAATCTTCGCCGCCGCCGCGCAAAGCTCCTCCCGCACCCGCGGTTCGAGACCCACCGACGGCGCAATCTCGATCACCTTCTGATGACGCCGCTGCACCGAGCAATCGCGCTCGTGCAAATGGAGGACATTCCCATGCTGATCACCCAGCACCTGCACCTCGATGTGCTTGGCGCGCGGGATGTATTTCTCCAAGAAAACCGCCGGGTTGCCAAAAGCGCGCCCCGCTTCGTTTCGGGCTTCGTCCAGCAGATCGGCCAAGTCGCCGGCCTTGGTCACCACGCGCATGCCGCGGCCACCGCCGCCGAAAGCGGCTTTGATGATCAACGGAAAACCGATCTCTTTCGCGATCTTCAGCGCCTCGGTGCGATCCTCCACCGGGTCTTCGGTTCCTGGCAGCGTCGGCACTTGGACCTTCTGGGCCAGCGCACGCGCCGCCGTCTTATCCCCCATCAACCGCAGCAATTCCGGACGCGGCCCCACGAAAGTAATCCCCGCCTCCTTGCAGGCCTTCGCGAACTCCGCATTTTCAGAAAGAAATCCATAACCCGGGTGGATGAAGTCCACGCCCTTTTCCTTCGCCAACGCCACAATCCCGGGAATATCCAGATACGCCCCCACCGGCCCCTTGCCTTCGCCCACCAGGTAAGCCTCGTCCGCCTTGAAGCGATGCACCGAAAGCCGGTCCTCCAACGCGTAGATTGCCACCGTGCGCAGCCCCAGTTCGGTCGCGGCGCGGAAAACGCGGATGGCGATCTCGCTGCGATTGGCCACCAACAGCTTTTTGGGCTGGCGGACTGGTTGTTCGGACTCAGATGACGATGATTTTGCTGGGGCTTTGCCTGGACTCATAGGTTCGCGCGATTTTATAAGCGAGCGGGCCTTGGTTGGCAAAACATTGCTGTCGGATTCGCCAGATTTCCATGCCGGGTTGCGGGGGAGGTGGTAAAAGCTTGCGATTCAATAAGCAACCTAAAGATGTCTGGGCGGCGTGACGACCACATCCGACCCCGGTCCGATGCTGGGACCGATATCAATGCTCGGCCCCCGCTTTCGTGGTGGTTGGGCCTCGCGTTTAGCCTCCTTCTTCGGTTCCGACGACGCGGGTGGCTGCGGCTTGGAAGGGGTTTTATTCCGCTCATTCTTTTCCGCCGATTCCGGGTTCTGTTCGTCATTCATGCCTCAAAATAAAAGCGAAACCAGTTTCTGCAAATGGGTTCATTAATTCTCCTGACGGCGTGTCCTCCAAGCCCAAACTGGGGTGTCAAAACGGCCTGGAGCAACGTTCATTGAGTTGGATTAGCTTGGATTTGCCTGGATTAACCGCGATCCCGCCACCTCCCCGGAGCGCGGGTCCATGACCTGCAGCAACGTCAAACCGCCCGGCCTTCATGGACAAACCTGCCCCCTGGACGTCGCAACCATCCCCAATCTGATAATTTTAACTCTGAAAATTTGAAAATCCTTCCTTGGATTAACTTGGATTTCCCCGGATTCTCCCCCCATGCGGGAGTGCGGCGCGCGAGTCCCCGTAACAACCGCGCTTACAACCCGCCCTCGACCTTGGCGCTTCGATCCTGGATATTCTTTGGGCCTGATACGGTCGTTGGTCATTTTTCGACAGTGCCCTCCCACTCACCCACCAGCACCCCACCACTTGGGGGTGTACAGCCGTTGCAAGCGTTACAATGTTGGCCCTCAACCACTTACCCGACATGCGAAGCGTTACATTGCCGTTACACCGCCGTTACATCCCCCAGGAAGCGTTACAAGGCCCCCTTCCATTCGTTATCATATGTGAAATTTCAAATCCGCCCCCGCTAGGATTCACTGGGATTGTCACCCTACGCGCCTGAATCCGCCTCGACCCACCTTGGTAGGTCACGAGACGCTAACTCCTCCCCTCCCGCCCTCAACCACCCTGAGGGGTGAATTTAGTCGTTACACCCGTTACACTATTGTGCTGCAACGACATGGCAGGCGTACAGGGCGTTACATCACCCGTTACAAGGTCGTAACGCACCAGTTACATTGTCGATAACGCCCCCTCGGCTGAACACTCGAAGCCCGAAACCCTCCCTTCAACGGTCCCAACCACCCCACAAACTCCCGCAACCGCTCCAACCACCCGCCCTCCGCCTTGAGATTTGGCGCTTGGACATTCCTTGGAGCTTGGGCATTGGTCATTGGGAATTCCCGAAGGGGGTCACTATACATTTCCCGAGTGTCCCCAGTACTGGTGACTGGCCGGGGACAGCTTCCGTGATACACTCATCCCGTTGTTGATGCACTTTGTTCTCAAGTGTGTCTCGTGTGAAAAAGCCGGACCTGTTGTCCGGCTTTTCTTTTTGTACCGTCACCCCCTCTCTCATTCACACCGTGGCTTCAGCCCGGTGTAGCGCGTCCCCGTCGAGTCCCCAACCGTTTCCAACGGTTTACCGAAGGCCGGCCCAGATCGCCCGTGGCATCGAGCACCCCGTTCCTTGTTCAGGCGACACCCACCGCCGCCGCAGAACGAACCCTCCG
>JAQGOT010000727.1 GCA_028293465.1 Pedosphaera sp.
TGACCACCTGAGGCGTGTCCGGTTGGTCATGTTTGTCCTGGTCCTGCTTTTCGTCCTCGGCGGGGGCGGGGGGTGGGGGAGCGATCGGTTCCAAGATGGTAGGGATGACTTCGTCAATTGCGGGAAGCGGTGGGTGGGAAGAAGTGGCGGGCTGCGTGCCGGCCACTCCGATGAGGAGGAAAAGGATGCAAATCGAATTGGTCCAGGCGAGTTTCCGGTTAGAATCCTGATTGGCCGCGGGCAGAGAGAGCCGCGCCAGTTCGGATTTCAATGCGTAACCGCCGGATTTTCGATTTGCATCCATGATATTCAGGCCGCGCGTGGTCGGTTAGAACGCATAGCTGAGCGTGCCGTAAAAGCCGCGGCGGGAGCCGAACTGCGGCGCGCCCACCCCGACACCGGTGCCGTCGCGGAGCTCATAGACTTGATCGAGAACGTTCACGACGTCGAAGCGGGCTGTCAGTTGGTTCTTGCCCACCTTGAAGGCGTGTTGGATGCCGAGGTTCAGCGGGCTGTAAGCGCCCAATTTGCGACCGTTAGGCACGGCACCATCGGCTCGCAAGCCGCTCCCATAGAGGACATCTGCGTAAACCAACGTGTTCTGCCAGTTGTAAGACACACCGAACGAACCGGTGAAGGTCTGATCGTGGTCCAGGAAGATGTCGTGGTCCTTGATGTAAGCCAGGTCGCCGGGGTCGAAGGTGAACTGGGCGGAGTTGATGTCATGGGCCTGGGCGCGGGAATAAGCAAAGTTGGCGTAGGCCGAAAAGCCTTCGTGCTTGTAGGTGGCCGAGAGTTCCACGCCATAGACCGTGCCGTGCGCGTAATTAAATGGCGTTTCGATGACGGCGCTGCCGAACTGCCCCTCGTCGAGCAGGTTCTTGGCGATCTTGTAATAGCCGTCGAGCCCGAGTTGCAATCCGGGCGCGACCGTTTGCGAAATGCCGGCATCGAAGTAATGATCCCGTTCCGCTTTCACCGGATCGTTTTGCTGATTGGGAGCTTCATTCGAAGTGCCGTTGAACTTGCTGACCGTGGTTTGTTGAACGGTTTCCAACGGTGGCGGGGTGAAGTAATAGGCATAACCGGCATGCAAGGCGGTCCTCTCTGTCACCTTGTAAACCGTGTTGACGCGGGGACAAAACGCGGACTCGTCAGTGAACCCATGGGAGAAGTCCTCGCGGCCACCGTAGTTGACGATCCATTTGTCAGTGATTTTCCATTCGTCCTGCACGTAACCGCCCGAGAGGTAGCCCCACTTGGAGTTGTTGTCGATGATGGCAAACGGCGGCGAAATGGCGTTGCCCCCACCATCGATGTTGAAGACCGTGGTGCTGGAATCGCTGACCGCTTTTGAACCGGAGAATTGAAACCCGGCGCGGAGGGTATGATGCTCGCTAAGGTCGTAACTGGCATCGCCTTGAACGCCATGCGTCAGAATGTTCCGATCCGCCCGGCTCGCCACGCCGTTGAAAAACAAGTCGCCCGAAAAGTCGGGGCGAAACAACACGCTGCTGTAGCGGCTGAAGCCCGCCAGTTGCAGGTTCAAATCGCCGATGGTTTTTTGATAGGCCAGCACCCCGTAATAGTTTTGCTGGGTCTGATTCTCGTTGAGGTTGGCGGAATCAAATGCCGCGGTGCCGGGCACGGGGAACGGATTCCCCGCCGGATCGGTGCCGGCAGTTTGTCCCGGGTTGTTGGGGATCTGGAAGTAACTGTGGTTGGCGCTCAGGATCAAACTGATCCGGCTCGTGTCGTCCAGCAGGTAGGAGAGATAAGCGAAGCCGTTGAATTGGTCGCTGTTGTCGTGGATCGGGCTGGCGCTGGGAGTGGGGTTTTCGATGCCCAGGCCGGTGTGCAGGTAGGAGCCGCTGAAGTAGTAGTCCAGATTCCCTTCCTTGCCGCCATATTCGAAGCTGGGTCGGATGGTGTCGTAACTGCCGCCATACAACGAAACATCCCCGCCTTGGTTGAACGCGCCGCTCTTGGTGTGAATGTCCACGATCCCGGCGGTGCGGAAGCCGTATTGGGCCGGCAGGGTGCCATCCAGGAGGCTCACGGTGTTGATGAACCGCGTATCCAATTCCTGGCCGAAACCGCTGATGCCTTCGGGCAGGATGACGTCATTGATGCGGAATTGAAGGTTCGCATGATCGCCCCGGACATGGACCTGGCCGAACGAATCTTGAGCCACGCCGGGCGCGCGTAACAGCACCTGGTTGAAGGGCGCATTGACGCCGCCAGCGAGGGTGAGGATTTGATTAGTGCTGATGGTGTAACTGGTGGCACCGAGATCCGCGGCGATTTTGTTGCGGGCCTCGTCGAGTTTGCCGACGACCGTCACATCCTCCAGCCGGGCGATGTTGGTGGAACCGCCGGAACCCGGCGGGGCGGACACCACCGGGGGAGTGTTCGTTTGGGCGAGGGCCATGCCACCGCAAGAGAGCGAGGCGAGCCAGATGGCGGCCCAATAGGCGCGTTGATTGGCGAAAGGAATTCTAGTCCGGGCGGATGGATTCCAGGAGGGACGGAGCGTTGCTTTCATAATTTTGGTCAAAGTTAGTCACGACAAAGTTCTTGATTGAAAAGGTTACGTTTGAGTTTTGAAACAAGGTGCAAAACCACACGGTACGGCACCAAACGGACAATTGATTTGAATTTAGGGACGACGGACGAACGACTGAGGGGAATTATGAGAAGAGAGGAGGAGCCCGACTGGAAGAGAAGCGGTAATCTGCCGAAGGAAGAAGCAAGCTTTCGGCGAGCAGACGGATGCCGCCAAAAAGCAGGACAAACGCGATCAGGAACGGGGCAACCGGAGCGGCGTCAACCTGGCCTTTGGAGAAGGTGGTGATGACGCAACTGTGATCCGGAGCGCCGGCATCCGAGTGGAATAACTTATGAAGGGAAGGGCTGGCCCCGGCGGCGGCGAGGAACAAAACCAAGCCGGCCAGCAAAAAAGCCGAAGCCGATTTGATGAACTTGCTTTGTTTTATGATTTTGCTCACCGGTAAAGACTTATCCGCACTAAAACACTCTGTCCGGGGCATTGCAAGCACGATCAGTGCCGCCCGCGCAAGCCTTGATCCGTGCGTGGACAAAATCACGGCGCATCGAATTTGTCCGCCTCCATGCGATAGATCGCCACGAGTGACGCGCCTTCCCGGCTTTCTCCCACGTACAGGGTGCCGGATACGTTCACGGGTCGGTCCATCACCGCCTTCACACCTTTGCTGGACAGGCGAACCGTGATCCATTCATTCATTTTTGGGGCGATGCCATAACAACACATGGTCTGGCTCTTGAGGATCAGGAACCGGGTCATCAAGCCGTGCCGGACATCCAAGGGCAGAACAAAGCCCCGGACGGTGACCAGCTTTTTGTTCAGAGCCTTGACCGCTGGCGGTATCTGGCCCGCGATGTCGAGCGAGGTGGCGGTCAGATCGGCGGTGCCGTTCGCCATTTCTTCCGTCACCTCAAAATCAAACGCCGAGAGGCGGTCGAAGCCCACGGCCTCGTAAACGTTCCTGCCATTGGGCGTGTCGGCGGAGGTCGGGGCACCATTGGTGGTTCGGGCCGGCCCGGCCACAGGCGCGATTGGATCATGGGCGGGAATCCGGTCTGACCCTGGGGCCTTTGGGAGACGGGCGGGGGCGTCCACAGACTTTCCGCGAACCACCTGAGCCATGACCATCTGCTTGACGGAGAAGATCCGTGGCGTGAACACCGCCAGGACCACGAACCCGAGGCCAAGCGCCACGCCTACGAGAACACCCCGGTAAGCCTTCTTTTTCTGCGATGCCAATGCGCGGCCTTGGCGATTCTTTTTGTTTCTTTTCATTTCGGTCATTCTTTCCCGGGGAGCCGGTCAGGGTCTCGCCCCGTCCGGGTTCAACCAACGGACTAGGGCAAACCCAGGGGCATCTCAATCTTGTCTCCGTCGAGGCGGTAAATGCCGGTCGGGACGGCACCGCGGCGGATTTCAGCGACGTGTAATGTTCCGGAGACGATCACCGGGTGGTCCATGGTGGCTTTTTCCCCTTTGCCCGCCATGCGGACACTCACCCATTCATTTATTCTCGGAGCCAGACCAAAACAACACATCATCCGATTTTTCAACAGGATGAATTCCGTGACGCGGCCCTCTTCCAGCTTTATCGGCAACATGAACCCTTTCACCGCGACCTTTTTTTCGTCCAAGGACTGAACCGAATCGGGGATGGTGCCGGCAATTTTCAGGACGCTAAAGGACGCGATCGGATCCACCATTTGATTGGTCACCGAGAGAACGAAATCCGACAGGGTATCAAAGCCCACCGTGAAATACTCCCCCTGCGCTTGCGTGCCGACGAGTTCGGGAGCGTTCACGGAGTTGGCGGGTGCGTCGTTGGTGGATGGTTGTTTCGCCGACAGGGCGGGCCGGTTTGCGGCGGGATCGAGTGGCGGCGGGGAACTGATCGACTCCCCATGAATTTCCTGGACGACGGCGGTGGGCGTGGGCGAACTCCTTGAACGACCAAGGAAGCAGGCGCCTAGGGCGAGGCCGAGACCGCCAACGAACGCCACCCAGCGGTAGCTGTTGCGGTTCACCGACGACGCTGTTGCTGGAGCACTATTTTTTGGTTTCATTGTGATCATTCCCGTTCGGAAAGTTGAAGCTGATGTTCTGATATTTGGTCCCCCGCACGGTGAGTTCCGAAAGGACCCCATCGAAGTTGGTTGCGAATTTCAGCCAGTCGGATCGGGCCTCGAACAAGGCGGTATCACCCACGGTTTCGCCGGTGGCCTGGTTGGGAACGGCCTTGAAGTGCAGAACGGCCTTGTGACGGGCCAATAGGATGGGGATCTCAAAAGATTCCGCGGTGACGCGCACGAAATTTTCCAGCTCGCCATCCATGATGTAAGCCTGAATGGTGGCCGCCGAGGCGTCCAAAACGAGTTCGATATGGTATTCCTCGTCGCCGAGCACCACGGGGGTGCCACCATGCGGCGGCTTGTGTTCATGTTTGGGTTCAGGACTTGGCCGGGACGCGGCAGGCTTGCCCTCACCACAGCCGGTCAGGAACGCGGCGACTAAGATCATCCCCATCATTGAGCAGGTGCGTTTCATAATTTGAATCAGGAGCCGGGGACGAGGTGTTCGGCCACATCGGTGCGGTAGGCTTTGACGGCGGGGATGATGCCGGCGAGTGCGCCGAGGGTAATCAGAGCGGCGGGAGCCCACAGCATCACATAATTGAACTTGAAGGGATCGAGCACAACCCCGGTTTGGGTGCGGATGACCCCCGCCGCGCCGGCCATGATCAGGGCGTAAAAAGCAAATCCTATCACCATGCCCAAGGCTGAAATGGCGGCGGCTTCCAAAAGGATAGCCCCGAAGATGGTGCCGCGGCGGGCACCGAGAGCCCGCAGGATGGCGATTTCCCGGCGTCGCTCATTCATCGAATTGTAGATGCTGGCCAGGATCGAGGCGGTGGCGACCAGTGCCACGAGGTAGGAAATCAGTTCCAACAAACGATCAAACCAGCCGATCTTGCTGAACAACTCGGCCATGACCTGGCCAATGGGCCAGGCGAACGTCAGGCGGTTGCCCTGCTTGTTGTAGAGGAGGTCCATGCGGAAGCCGGCGGCGGCGCTCTCCGCTTTAAGCTTGACCAGCACCGCGCTGACATCGGTGGCCGCCTTCGGATCGTGACCGGTCATCTTTTGGATGCCTTCGAGGGGAATCCAGATCACGCGGTCGGCCGGGGTGTTGGACGGTTCGAGCACGCCGACCACGACATAGGTTTCCGAGTGTTGGTTTTTTTCGTCGAAGATCAGGCCGTGATAGGGATGAAAGGTATCGCCCCGTTTGAGGCCGAGTTTGCGGCCGGCGAAACTGCCCACGACGGCTTCACGGCGGGTGGGGTCGAAGAAATTTCCACTAGGTGTCAGGGTGAAATGCCGGCCCGGCGCATATTCTACTTTGCTGAACAGTTCCGGCAGCGTTCCCACCAGGCGATAGCCGAGATAGTTATCCCCCACCGCGATCGGGATGGCGAGGTCCACGCTGGGATTCTTTTGGATGTCCAGATAATCCGACCAGGGGAGATTCCCCGGAGAAGCCTCGAGATGAAAGATCGCGTTCAAGACAAGCTGCAGTTTGGAACCACGCGCGCCCAGGACGGCGTCAAAGCCGGCGTTGACGCCGGTGAAGATGGCCTGGGACTGTTCCTTGACCGACCAGACCGACATGAGCAGTCCGCCGCCAAGCGCGATGGAGAGGGCGGTGACGACCGTGGAAAGTGCGTGTTGTCGCAGGCTTCTGAAAACGATCAGCAGGAGCATCATACGCCCGCCTCCTGGGGCGTCGCGGCCCGGTTGATCCGCTCCAAGGCGTGGACCGGATCGAACTGCGCGAGCACCTCCCGATCGTGGCTGACGAGGAGAAGGGCCGCG
>JAQGOT010000739.1 GCA_028293465.1 Pedosphaera sp.
CCTGCGGCACGCGGCTGGCGCCGGAAGCCGGGAAGCTGAACGCTGCGACCGGCGGACGCGTTTAGCTGACGAGCGGACCGGAGCGGTTACTTTTTCGGAGCAGCGGCCGCCGGATTCGTAGGCGGGACCTGGAAGAACGGGCCGAACTTGGTCATGACCGGAGCGAAGTCGGGATGGGTCTTGGAGTAATCGGTCAGTTTGCTCCAAAACTCGCGCGCCGCGGGAATGTTCACCGTGTTGAATTCATCCACGAACTTTTGCGCTTCCGCGGCCTGATTGCCGGCCATCGAAGCCTGGCGCATCATGAAGGCGTTCAAGGAAATGCCGATAATAACGAGGGCCAGCAAGGCGCCCACCACCACGGAACGCAACGATTGCACTTCCGCCTGCAAGTCCGCCGCGGTGTTGTCGGGAGCAAAACCCAGATTGGTCTCGGAATCGTTCATAAAAATTACTTGGTAACCGGCTTAGCGGCGGGAGCAAGCAGGCTGGTTTTAGGGGCAGGGACAGGTTGCAAGAGCGGCAGGATGGACGGGTTCTTCTTGCTGTATTCGCCGATGTCATTCAGCAGCGCCTGGACAATGTTGCGGGAATTGTTGACGGAAACAATTTGGGGCTGCAACCGCTGCATTCTGCGCATCGATAAGCTGTAGCGGAAAGTGAGCCAAGCCGAGAGCAGAGCGCTGACCAACAGCACACAGACCAGCATAATGGCGAGCTGATTATTTTTCATAAATATGATGGTGACATTAGCCGCTCCGGAGGAGTTGTCCAATGTGTTTTTCACGTTCCTGGCCCAAAATAGCCGCTTTTAGCCTCGGGATTGGGACTCGCTGGGGGGAGAATTTCAGTTAAAATGGACACTTGGGTGAACCCAGGTTCACCCGGCACCCGCTTCAGGATCAATGGCCCGACCGGCCCGGCACGCTCCCGGTAGGCACCTTCATTTCAAACCGCGGAATGCGCGTCAGCACCCGCCGACCGCTCGCATCCAACCCCAGGTAACTGCCCTCCGCCACCGCGGTCCTGGTGCTCAGCAGATGAAAGCTGTTATAAGTGAAGCAAGCGCCCGGCGCGATGGTCGGCGTCTGCCCCACCACCCCCTCGCCCTCCACCGCGGTAATTTCCCCCCGCTCATTGGTCACCACCCACTTGCGGCCTTTGATGGTCACCGGCTGATCCGTGCCGTTGTGGATGCTGATGTAATACACGAAGCAATGCGGTCGATCCGGCGGCGTCTCCGCCTCGCGATGATACACCACCTCATCCACCGTTACCCGCAAACCGGGCGGTTCCTGAAAATTGACGCTTTTTCTCACAGACACAAAACTCTGACAGCTCGCCTCGCCGCAATGCTCAAAACGCGAACCCGTTCAGTGCGGCGATTGACCCGCCAAGCTCAGGTTCAACTCGATATCATCCGACACCTTGTCTTCGCCCGTGCCTTTGTTGATGCCATAATCGCTCCGCTTCACGATGAACGTCGAGCGCAACACCAGCAGGTCGCCCTGCAATTTGGGAAAACGATCTTTGAGCTTGTCCTTCAAGTAGGTGATCTTCACCGGCACCGTAACCTTCTGCGAAACTCCGTGCAGCGTCATCGTGCCCACCACATCCGCCGTCGTGACGTTCGCGGTCGTCTTCACGTTGGTGGCGCTCAGCGCTTCGAAGGTGATCTGCGGATATTGGGCGACGTCCAGCCATTTATCACTGCGCAAATGGCCCAGCATCATGTCATTGGGAACGCGCAACGACGCCGACTCCACTACGATCTTGCCCTTCACCGAACCCGGATCGGCGGGATCGAAACTGACCGCGCCGGAAATGCCGTTGGCGGTGCCGTTAATGGATTCCAACGGGGCATCGGTCTTGAACACCACGTTGTTGACGCCTTTGGGATCTTTGAAATCAAACGATTGCGGCCCGGCGAACGCGGAGGAACCAAACCCCATGCTGGCGGCTAATATCAGATTAAGAATTCTCATGACGCGTAAACTGCCAGCAATCCGCCAAAATGCCAACCTAAAATGGCATCATCAATCTTGGGCTGCAGGAGGCAAAAGCTCGCCTTGCGGCTGCCCGACTCATTGAGCTGATGATCATCGGCAATCATCAAACCGCTCTTTTGCGTTGCCACCGGCCTCCGGCTTTGTCCCAATACCTCCATGCGTCGCCTCAAGCTCTTGCTCGCAATCACCAGCTTGCTGTTCGGGACCCAACTCCAAGCCCAGACCAACACCAACCCCATCACCCGCGAAGCCGTCATCGACGCGGAGAAACTGCTCGGTCTCCATTTCTCCGACGCAAAAAACGACTTGATGCTCCCCGGCCTGAAGGACCAACTCGACAACTTCGAGACCATCCGCAAATTTCCCCTTTCCAACGCCATCCCCTCCGCCCTGCTCTTCAACCCCATCCCGGTCGGGATGAAATTCGACACCGTGCGCAAAAAATTTAAATCGAGTCCACTGCCGAAAATCAAACTCCCTGCCAACCTGGATGATCTCGCCTTCTATTCCATCGGCGAACTGGCGTCGTTAATCAAATCGCGGCAGATCACCTCGGAAAAGCTCACCCGGTTTTATCTGGAGCGGTTGAAAAAATACGGGCCCAAACTCGAATGCGTCATCACGCTCACCGAAGAGCGCGCCTTGCAGCAAGCTCGCTGCGCCGACCGCGAGATTGCCGACGGCTATTATCGCGGTCTGCTCCACGGCATTCCCTACGGCGTTAAGGATCTGCTCACCACGGAGGGCATCCCCACCACGTGGGGCTCGGCGCCATACAAGGATCAGCTCATCGATGCAGACGCCACGGTCGTCAAACGCCTCGATGCCGCCGGCGCGGTGCTCGTCGCAAAATTGACCCTCGGCGAACTCGCCTGGGGCGAGGTTTGGTATGGCGGCATGACCCGCAACCCGTGGAATCTCAAACAAGGCTCCAGCGGTTCTTCCGCCGGTCCCGCATCAGCGACGTCCGCCGGGCTTGTCCCGTTTGCCATCGGCTCGGAAACGCACGGTTCGATTGTTTCGCCGTGTGACCGTTGCGGCGTTACCGGTCTGCGGCCCACTTACGGCCGCGTCATCCGCACCGGTGCCATGGCCTTGAGCTGGTCCATGGACAAACTCGGCCCCATCTGCCTCACTGTGGAAGATTGCGCCATCGTCTTCAATGTCATCCAAGGCCCCGACGGCATCGACCAGACACTCTTCGA
>JAQGOT010000765.1 GCA_028293465.1 Pedosphaera sp.
GTGCTGCCATCATCAACCAGAACAATTTCCAATGGGCCATGTCCGCGCAAAGTGCCAGCCCGGACTCGATCGAGTTCCTGGAAGAGCCTGGGCAGCATCTCCGCCTCGTTGAAAACCGGGATTACAATGGATAGAACGACCTTCTCACTGGGCACGCGACCAGAGTCTCAGAAGTCAAGGCAGAAAGCAATTCAAAAGCGTAGCCGCATTGAAAATCGATTGGAGAATATGAGGAGAAACAATTGAGGAACAGGGGGGCGGAAACGGCGCATCAAAAGCGGATGATTATTTCATAAATCGCTTGCGTACAACATTTCATGGAGTTCAGTTCATACTGATGAGACGAGCCGGACTGTCGCGATTCCGTGAATTGAGTTACAAGAAACTGATAGCCAAAACATTAGATTGTTTTGTGCAAAGTTCAATTTGACGTGGAAGCCGTTTTATCGGCAGAATCGGAATCCCAGTGAATATACAACGCGTATTTTTCGGCCGACTTGAACGGATGCAGGTGACTCTCACCGCAAATGGTTCAAGTCAGGCGGTCGCACGATGAGCGCGTCGGGTGTTCATCGTCCGCGGAATGTAGGCTGGGCCCGGGCGGCGTCTTTCCTGTATGGCGACTGGGGTACCAGCAAAGCCTACGTCATCGGCTTCGCCTTCATGGCGGCGCAGTTTTCCTCGTTCCCCATCATCCTTGCGGTATGCGCTTTCACCGGGTTGGTGGGCTACAATTACATCATAGTTTGTAAACACTTTCCGGATGGCGGTGGAGTGTACTCGGCGGCTCGCGACCAAAGCCGTGTGCTGGCGGTTCTAGGGTCCTTATTGTTGCTCGCGGATTTTATCGTTACGGCAGCGCTGAGCGGTTGGGATGCGATGATCTACCTCGGCGTTCCCCGGGAATACGTCAAGATCGCGACGCTTGGTGTCATTGTCTTGATAGGCTTTATCAATTATTTTGGCCCCAAGCACAGCGGAAGCCTGGCGGTTTCGCTGGCTTTACCAATGGTCGCCGTGGTGGTCGTGATCATCGTGCTGAGTCTGCCGCATCTCACCTTCACGCACCTCGATCACGGAGCGAAACTGCTTACAAAATCGAACTGGGTTGCGTTCGTGGGGGTGATTCTCGCGCTGAGCGGGGTCGAGGCCATTGCGAATCTTACCGGTGTTTTGAAGTTGGATGAAGGATCGAACACCGAGGAACCCATTGTGGCAAAGACTGCGCGGAAGGCCATCGTGCCGGTGGCGATCGAGGTGGTGGTGGGGACCGCGTTACTTGGCTGGGCGATGCTGTCCTTACCGCATGAACTCAGTCCGACGATTGTAAAGCGCCACGAAGATGTGCTGAGCTATCTCGGCGAGCATTACGGAAAGCTGGCATGGGACAGCCATGTGGGAACTTTATTCGGCTGGAGCGGTGAACATTTCGGAACCAGCCTGGGTTGGCTGATCGGCATTGTCGTGGGACTGTTGCTCCTGAGCGCTGTCAACACGGCCGTGGGCGCGATGATCGGACTCATTTACATGCTGGCCCGCGACGGGGAAATGCCGAAGTCTTTCACCCGACTCAACAATCACGGGGTTCCCTGGGCACCAATGCTGATCGCCGTGGGGCTGCCCTTTATCCTGACCTGTTTTACTGAAAACCTGGATTCGTTGGCGGACATGTACGCCATCGGCGTGGTGGGGGCGATCGCGGTCAACCTCGGCTCCTGCTGGTATAACAAGAAGCTCGGATTAGCGTGGCACGAACGCACCATCATGGGCGTGACGTTTCTGATACTTTTCGCGGTCGAAGTCACCATCAGCAAGACGAAGCCCGCCGCTCTTTTCTTCGCGGTCTGCGTCGTGGGGATCGGCTTTTTTCTGCGGGCTTACTCGATGAAACGCGCCGGGTTGGAGACCGTGACTATGACCAAGGAACTGGCCTGCGCCGTGGTGCCGGAGCGGTGGGAGAGCCTGAAGATCAACATCAATGGCGATCAGTCGATCATGGTGGCCGCGCGCGGAATCACGCCGGTGCTGAAGTTTGCGCTGGAGGAGGCGCGGTTGCGCAAGGGGCCGTTGTACGTGCTTTACGTGAAGGAACTCAGCGTGAACCTGCCCGGCTCGGTGGGGGCCATGGACCGACCGCGCTGGCAGGATGATCGCCGCGCGGCGGAAATCATGTATTGGATGCTGGAGTTAGGACGGGAAAACAGCGTCCAAGAGATTCCGGTCTATTCCGTCAGCGACAATCCTGCGGTCTCCATTCTTGATCTTTCGGCAACGCTCGGGATCGACATGCTGATTTTGGGCGCGACGCACCGGCAGACTTTTGCGGCGTTGTTGAAGGGGAACATTGTGACCGAGGTGGCGAAGAATCTGCCGGAGAACATTGAGCTGATCATTCATGGGTGAGCGGTGCCCGGGTGGGCTGGCGAGAGTTATTTCCACAGATTCGTGTACCAATCCAAGGGCCGCTTGAGGGGCGTATGATCATACAGCCAGATCAGCGGGGCATAAAACGTCATTACGGCGGAAGGACTGATGTGTCCTTTGTTGATCAACCGATCGGCCGGGCCGACGCTCAGCACGTACATCACGAGCAACACCGCCAGCCACCATGCCGGTGACCAAGGCGACCACGACCTGTCCTCCGCCTCAGCGTCTTTCATGGGCTATTTTGAAAAGGGACAAAGTATTTGCACTGGGCGGTTCCGTTCGGTCCTGCCGGTACAGCAGGTGCGCCACGTGGGTGGGCATGCCCATTCCCAGGCGGGCGGCCATCCAAGCCAGGGTCACCGTGTTTTCCCGCCGGAGACGCCCGGCGATTTTCACCTGGCTCTCCGAAAGTCTGTACCAACAAGCGGCGGTCCTCGTCATCGGCGAACATGTCCTCGCACCGATCACCCCGGTTCATCACGTGGTAAATCGCACCGGGATATTGCCATCTCAGTTTGCGGGCCATCCGTTGGCGGCAATTTTATACCGCGACCCGAGGCCGTCAACCATTGTAAATACTTTGTTCTGACCCCGTTTCAGTTTCACACTTGGGCCTCAATCAGTTCTTGACATTGGTGGCTCCTCATATGTTAGCCTACGGTTCAGTTATCAGGAGAAAATCCATGAAGCCATCCCTGCGCAATTTGTCGCCAAGATCAAGGTCTTGGACTATCGCCCGCTTAAGCATTTCCTTCCTGATCGCTTGTCTTGCCAGCGGTGCCTCGGCCCAGACCGTTATTTCCACCGTCGATGGGAATAATGGAATGTCTTTTTTTAACGCTTATGCTGACATGGTGTCGTGGACCCAAACTTCCACCTATTCACAGGTGAGCATTCAGGTGATGTTGAATGGAAACGGGGGCACTACTGCCGGGACGTTTTACTTGATGACACAGGTGGGCGCCAACACGACCACCGCGAGCGAGTTGGCCCACTCTTCATTTAGTGTCTCGAAACTCGAGTTAGTGCCCCTCTTCACCGGCCTGACACTTGGACCGGGGACCTATTATCTGGTTGGCTCCGGCTCTGGCCCGGGCGGTTGGGAGCTGACCGTTGGTAACCAGCCGGTGGTTGCGGCTCCAGGGGTTTCATTGGACATAAACAACTTCAAGTCTCAAATTAACAACTCATATGCACCAGCAAATGATTTTAGCAGTTGGTATTACCCTCCTGAGGCTCGGCCTCCATATAACCTTGAGTTCATGATCCAGGCGGTGCCTGAACCCGCTCCGGCGACTTTGTTGGCCGCCGGGCTCCTGAGCCTACTGATATTGGCTCCCATTCGAGCAGGGTCGCCACAGGCCAAAGCCATCCATGCGACAACATCTTCAAGCAACTCATAGGCCACCGGGAATCTATCTTCGTTTGTTGAGCAAAAATGGGTCAGAACAAAGTATTTGCACTGGGTGGTTCCTTTCGGTCTTGCCGGTACAGCAGGTGCGCCACGTGGGTGGGCACGCCCATTTCCAAGCGGGCGGCTAGCCAAGCCAGGGTCACCGTGGTTTCCCGCCGGAGACGCCCGGCGATTTTCACCTGGCTCTCCGAAAGTCTGCACCAACAAGCCCCGTTTCATTAGGGCGAATGTCAACCCAAAACGAACCTTGCCACGGGTGACCCGCTTACCCAAGACCTTTGGCCGACGGACGCCGAGTGGGTCTTTAGTCCCATAGCGTGCGAGGGTCTCCCCGGAATAGAATCGAGGCTGGCGCTTCAAACCCTTGGTAACGGTCACGCGGAGCATGAGACCGGAAGGTGAAGGCCCGATTCATAAGGAAACAAACGAACAATGAAATCCAATCTTCGTAGGGCAATCGCGCTGGCGCTCGCAACGCTGGCGCTGGGTTCAGTGCGGGTTCAATCCGCCGCCGCCGGGTCGTTCACGCTGGTCCAACCGATGGGCCAATTCCGGAAACTCCACACGGCCACGCTGTTGTCCAACGGGAAGGTGCTCGTCACCGGCGGTTCGCCGCTGGCGGAGGCGGCCAGCTCGGAACTTTATGACCCTGCCGCGCAGGCCTGGACCAACACCGGCGCATTGAGCGTGGGACGCAAATTTCACACGGCGACCCGGCTGGCCGACGGCAGCGTGATGGTGACCGGGGGCCAAACCGCCAACAGCCTGCTGGCGAGCACGGAAGTTTACGATCCGGCCGGCGGTGCGTGGACGAACGCGGGCCCGCTGAACGTTGGACGCGAATTGCACACCGCCACGCTCCTGACCAGCGGCCTGGTCCTGGTGGCGGGCGGCTTTCAAAATATCGCGAGCGCCGAGCTGTTTGATCCGATGACCGGACAATGGGGCCTGACCGGCTCGATGAATACGCCTCGCTATCAGCATACGGCCACACGGTTGCCCGACGGCAGGGTTCTCGTCACGGGCGGACTCAACGCCACAGATCTCCTGGCGAGCGCGGAGGTATACGATCCGAAGACACAACTCTGGATCCCGACGGGCTCCATGCATGTTCCGCGCGCGGAGCATACCGCCACACTGTTGCCGAGCGGCAAAGTGCTGGTCACCGGCGGCGACGGTTTCGGCTCGCCCTCCGAATTATATGATCCGGCGACCGGTTTATGGACGGCGACCGGCACGCCCATTGTGTCACGGAGCGGTCACGCCGCCAACGTCCTGCCCGGCGGCCAGGTCCTGATAACCGGCGGCCGCGAGGATGCGCACGTCGCGATTGATTGCGACTCGGAGCTGTACGATCCGGCCACGGGTTCGTGGTCGCGAACGGGTGCATTAAACTGCGGTCGCATCAGCCATGCGGCGACCTTGCTCGCGGACGGCGATGTGCTGGTTACGGGAGGCACGACCGGCGGAACAGACTTCACCGACAAGGCGGATGTGTACGATGGCTCAGCGAAAACTGGAGCGGGGCCGGCGCTTTGTCCTCCGCTCGCGCGGGTCACATTGGAGTTTCGCTCGCGAACGGAAAAGTGCTCGTCGCCGGAGGATTCGACCGGTCCTTCGATTTTGTCAATGGCTCGGAGCTATACGATCCGGTGAGCGGAGCCTGGCAAGTGACCGGCGGCTTAAACATCCCGCGCCAGTCGGCGGCGGCGACTTTGTTGCGAAACGGCCAGGTTCTCGTTGCCGGCGGTTTCGGCAACCAGTCCTTCCTCCAAAGCGCCGAGCTGTATGATCCGGCTGCCGGTGGCTGGACTTTAACCGATTCGATGCACAGTGTCCGCTGGGAAGCCGCCACCACTTTGATCCCGAATGGCAACGTCCTGGTGGCGGGAGGATCCACCGGCGGCTCCCTGCTCGGCATTCGCGGCGCCGAACTCTATGATCCGACCAACCGATCCTGGACCGTCACGGGCTCGATGATCAACGAGCGGTGCGCCTTCACAGTAACCCTGTTGCCGAATGGCAAGGTGCTGGCTGCCGGAGGATTCGGCACCAACGGCGCGCTCGCCACCGCGGAGCTCTACGATCCCGCAACCGGTGTCTGGACCCCGACCGGCTCACTCCAAACGCCACGCGGTTCGCATACGGCGACATTGTTGCCGAACGGCAGGGTGCTCGTGGCCGGAGGCACTGATTTCACCGCCGCGGGCGGCACTCCCATCGACCCCACGCGGTCCAGCGCGGAGATATACGATCCAGCCACCGGAATCTGGACGCCGACGGCTGCCATGAGCCAACCGCGCCAGGTGCATACCGCCACTTTGCTGCCGAACGGCAAGGTCCTGGTTGCCGGAGGCGTCAGCTATTTTGGCGGTGTTTTTCCAACCTCCGCCGAACTCTACGATCCCGTCGCGGGAAAATGGTCGCCGACGTTTCCGCTGGTCAGCGGGCGTCAGGACCATACTGCGGCCCTGCTCCCCAACGGCCAGGTTCTGGTGGCGGGAGGTTTTAACAACACCGACACCGGTCCGACCGCCGAGTTGTTCGACCCCGCCAGCGTGGTGGCGACCCCGGCTCTGCTGACGCAGCCGACGAAGCTGCAGACGGGTGCATTCCAATTTACCTTCCGAAACACACCCGGCCTCAGCTTCTCCGTTTTGAGCACGGCAAACCTGGTCGCGCCGGCGCGCGACTGGATTAATCTGGGTGCCGCCGCGGAGGTTTCGCCGGGGCACTATCAGTTCACGGAAGCCATAGCCGCGAGTCCACAGCGCTTTTACCGCGTGCGATCGCCTTAAACCACCAAAGCGGGGTCAGAACAACGTATTTGGCCTGGGCGGTTCCTTTCGGTCCTGCCGGTACAGCAGGTGCGCCACGGGGGTGGGCACGCCCCTTTCCAAGCCGGCGGCTATCCAAGCCAGGGTCACCGTGTTTTCCCGCCGCAGACGCCCGGCGATGTTCACCTGGCTCTCCGAAAGTCTGCACCAACAGGCGGCGGTCCTCGTCACCGGTGAACATGTCCTCGCGCCGGTCACCCCGGTTCAGCACGTGGTAAATCGCACCGGGATATTGCCATCTCATCCCGCGACGCAAGGCCGTCAATCATTGTAAATACTTTGTTCTGACCCCGTTTCGGTTGACAATCGCCCTAATGGGCGATCCCTTTTATGCAGGGGAGGCGAGGAAGGATCGCAAACTGTGTCAATACTAAGGACTGACTTTTAATACAGCACCGCCCTCCTCCAGGCCCGCAGCCGCCAAATGCGCGACCAGCTCCGGGAGGATTTCCTGCTCAACCTGGTGCGCGACACGGTTCCGGAGCGACCCCACCGCTTGGAACCCCGGGCGGTGAAACGCCGCCCGAAACCCTTCCCCTTGCTGACCAAACGCCGGCGGCAGTACAAAGAAATCTGCCACCGCAACCGCCACTGGAAATCCAAACCCCGCGATTATCGCGCTCTAAACTAAGCGCCATTCAGCTCTGACCCCTTTCCAATTATCGAGGCCTTAACTAAGGGCCATTCAGGACTGACACTTGCCCCGTGCAGGCCGTTGAAGCCCTTGCGCATGTCGCACGCCTCCACCGCCACGAACACCCCGCGACGCGGGGCTGTCGGGAAAACTCAGCATGGCTTTTCCAGTGAGTGCAGCAGCGCGGCGGCCAGCGGCATCTGTTTCACATCGGCCAACTCGATGTGCGCCCCGCCGGGCAGGTGCAACCTCACGGACGATGCCTTGGGACCAACGGAGCTTTGCGCCTGCTCCACCACCGCCTCCAGCCAGCGCACGGTGTCCCCAGGTTTGGACGCCGGCTGGCCTTGGCGCCGGCGCTGCTGCAACCAGGTGGCGAAGGTCTGATACTTGATGCCCGCCAACTCCGCAAACTTGGCGCCGCTCAACCCGCTGCGGTCAAACTCCTCCAGCAAACTTTCACGACGTTTGGCAGGGGTTCGCACACGCCCCCTGGCGTCGGTCTTCAATGGCTGAACATCAGACTTGTTCGTATCCGTCATACCATAACGGTATTACGTTTATGATCTCATTGAACAGAGGTGCTACGTGGGACGCTTACGCAGCTGCAGCCCTTCTTGCGACGCTTTTCGAGCTCGGCATGCCCAGACCCAGGCCCAACACCCCAATCAAAGTTACCCTGTTATACAAGTCTCAATAAGGTGCAGTGTGGTCCGGCCCACCAATTGAGCATTTGGGCGGTTCACCAACTCGCCCCAGTGTGTAGGTTCCACCTCCTGGACAAGTGGGCCTGCCATTCGTGAAATCATAAAATGCATTTGAACCAACCTCCAAGTATTCCTTCAGATCATCCCAGGTAGGAATGTCATTGGTCGTTCTGTGGTACCCGCCCATCCACATATATTTAACCTTTTGAATCTCACGAAGATTAATTACACAGTGACTTATCGCCGCTCTCACGGGATGGGTCAAAAGCCATAGCAGCAAGCTGAAGGCTACAAGAGCAGTCACGATCGCAATACGAGTAGCTAAAGGTTTTAACGACATATTGGAAAGGGGTCAGGCAATGACTTTGGCATATTACTGTTTCTGGTTGGCGAGGTACCGATGTTGGGGCAGGTAGCCGCGAGCGGCCACATGCAGGCGCAGGGCGATCCAAGCCACGGACACCCCGGTTCACCTGGTGGTGAATCGTCTCAGGGTCTTGCCATCTCATTTTGCGGGCCATCG
>JAQGOT010000043.1 GCA_028293465.1 Pedosphaera sp.
GAGGAGGGCGGACTGCTGACCGTGCAAAGTGGTCCGGCGGCTTCATTATTTCGAACACTGAAAAGAGCGGACGTCAAAACGCAGAAGCCTCAGACGTCCTCACTCATGCCGGCCGGGTTGCTCAACACGCTCTCAGCCGGGGAAATTTTGGACCTCCTCGCGTTTTTGAAGGTCGGAGGTGCCGTTCCCACCGGGCACCACCAACATTAAGGACCCCAAACCCCCGTGGCGCGTTGCTGCCTTCGCCCCGGTGTGAAGCTGTCCCTGTCAGTTTGGCAAACGCCGGAGGGATGTAGGTTGCGGCCTCGTGGTTTCCCATAATTGCTCCACTCCTCACGGCGGCACTCCGGTCAAGTTCAGGCCGAAAATCGGAACTCTTGGTTGAACATGTTTGTCGCTCGACGCGCCATGGAGATCCGGCCAGTCTGGATACACGTCCACCTTGATGCATGTTGATTTTCGAATTGATGTTGATCAATCAGAAATCGGCGAACTTGCACTGCCGACGGCAGCCGCAACGGGATGATATTTGGAAGTGCCGTTTTTCATTTGCCCTTGGGCGGCGGGAGGATTCACGTTGCAGTTGGCGGCGACATCTCCAGGCCGATTAAACCATCAACCAAGTGGGGTGGTCTCCCTCCTGATAATCGTGAAGCAGTGCGAAGTAAACTAAGCCCAGCCGTCACTAAACGAGTAGAGCGGTATGTTGGAAATGCTCCGAACGAACCGGGTTATATGTAAATCGATGCGGGGCCGCCGATGGGGCACCCTCGGTGGGGCTTGACGTGGTGGGGCTTGACGTGGTGGGTCCTTTGGGTGGCGCTGGCAGTGACGGCGACAAGGCCTGGTTGTGCGGCCGCGGAGGCTGCCAAGGTTGAGTCTTTCCCTCTGGTCGCGCCCGGCATCACCTTCTGCAATTTCGTGTCCACCCAAACCCGCTCGCTGTACACGTTGATTCCCACGGGGATCGCGGCGGGGGACGTGGATGGCGATGGTTTGTGTGATCTCTATTTTTGCTCCAGTGACGGGACGAACGTGGTGTATCGCAACCTCGGCAACTGGCAGCCAGTGCCCCTGGACGCCCTGACTGTAAGCCTCCACCGCAAAGCCTTCCCAATTCGCCGCGCTGATTTTCGATCCCGCCCGCTGCGGTTTCCGAATCGTGTTGCATCCAAGATTTTGCAATAGTTGTGGCCACTCTATGCCACATGACGTCCGGGCATCTCGGGCCTAAAATCTCCGATACTTGCATTCCAAAGATAAATGCGGGAGCGATGGCGCCTTGAGATTGTGATGACAAGCCTTCTGAATTGCCGTCGTGGCTATGGTGTTTGCAAGGTGCTGCCCGGTTTGGGTCATTCTGTTTTTGTCTGCCTGTGTTTTGAAGCATCCGTTGAGCACGCCACCATCCCAAACCGCCTGACTGCTAAAAAATTATGAAGTTCTGGTCATTAAGTTCTCTCTATATCCTTACCGCGTTGTTTTTTCCAAGTGTCAGCCGTGCCTGGCAGGTCAAGCAAGCGCCGCTGATGACCGACTGGGCGCAATTGGTAAGTACGAACAATCCGCTGCCGGAATATCCGCGACCCCAGATGGTCAGGACCAACTGGCTCAATCTGAACGGCATCTGGCAGTTTCAGGCCGGCACCATCAGCGACCCGGTGCCCACCAACCAGATCCTGGCGCGGGAAATCTTGGTTCCCTTCCCGATGGAGTCGGCCCTTTCCGGAATAGCGGAGTATCACGACCGGTCTTGGTACCGCCGAACCTTCACCGTCCCCGCCGCCTGGAGCGGCAACCGGATCTTGCTGCACCTTGATGCCGTTGATTGGGAGTCGGAGGTTTTTATCAATGGCAACAGCGTGGGTATCCACCGGGGCGGTTACGATCC
This sequence comes from Pedosphaera sp., assembly GCA_028293465.1. Lineage (GTDB taxonomy): Bacteria > Verrucomicrobiota > Verrucomicrobiia > Limisphaerales > Pedosphaeraceae > JAQGOT01. Next base: position 1,892 of record JAQGOT010000043.1, read on the forward strand.
GATGAGCCATGATATCACGTCCTATTTATCCGGGACCGGCCCGCAGGAATTGATTGTTCGGGATTATGATCCGACCGACAATGCCGGCGAACCTCGCGGCAAGCAGACGCTCCACCCAGGTGGAATCATGTACACTTCGTGCAGCGGTATCTGGCAGCCGGTCTGGCTGGAACCAGTTCCGGCGACGAGCGTTGCTGATCTGAAGTTGGTGCCGGACATCGATAATAACCGGCTCAATGTCACTGTGACGGTTTCTGGGCCGACCAACGGTGTCACCGTCAGGGCTGTGGCTCGCATCGGCACGAATCTCGTGGGCTCCATCACTGGAGCACCCGGTGCGCAATTATTGTTGCCCGTCCCGAGCGCGACTCTTTGGTCTCCCACCAATCCGTTTCTGTATGATCTGGACATCGTCCTGTCCAACGGGCCGACCCGTTTGGACTCGGTGACGAGTTACTTCGGCATGCGCAAAATTAGCCTTGGGATCATAGGAGGGTTTACAAAGATGTTGCTCAACAACCAATTTGTCTTCCAGTTCGGCCCGCTGGACCAGGGCTTTTGGCCGGATGGCATTTATACGGCCCCGACCGACGATGCCCTCAAGAGCGACATCGAGCAGGCAAAAACGATCGGGTTCAACATGGTTCGCAAGCATATCAAGGTGGAGCGAGCCCGATGGTATTATTGGGCCGATAAATTAGGCATCTTGGTCTGGCAGGACATGCCCAGCCTCAATTCTTACACCGGCTCGCCCCAGCCGGTGGATGTGCCGCAGTTTGAAACCGAATTGGTGCGCCTGGTTCAAACCCATTGGAATTATCCTTCGATTATCATGTGGGTTGTTTTCAACGAAGCTCAGGGACAGCACGACACCGCGGCCTTGGTCCAGGAGGTCAAGACGCTTGATCCGTCACGACTGGTCAATCAAGCCAGTGGTGGCGACTACTTCGGGGTGGGGGATGTTCTCGACTCCCATAGTTATCCGAATCCTGGGTACCCCACCAGCGCCAGCCAGGCGGTGGCGAACGGCGAGTTCGGCGGCGTCGGTCTGGGCATAACCAATCATACTTGGGCGCCAGGTTGGGGTTACGTGGCGGCCACGAATGGGGACGATCTGGCCGCGCAGTTTGAAGGCTTCTGTGGTCAATTGTCCGGCTTCGTTCAGAACCATGGTTTGAGTGCCGCCGTTTACACTGAGATAACGGATGTGGAAACCGAACTGAACGGCCTTTACACCTACGACCGCAAAGTGCGGAA
>JAQGOT010000698.1 GCA_028293465.1 Pedosphaera sp.
ATTAAAGTTTGCGGCCAACTCCCTTCCGCGTCCAGAAAAGAAGAGACCGGGTTTGGAAACCCGGTCTCTCCGTGTAACTACAACTACCGCGCCGTTTTTATGGTGTTGGCACCGTCGGCAACCTCAGGCGATAGAAACTGCCCACGCCAGTCGCCGGGACTGAATAGCTGCTGCCGCCCGGCTGTGGGTTGACATCGCTCCAGTTGGAGGGACTCAACTGGGTCGCCTTTTGGAGGATGGCCGCGCCGGTCCAGGTCAGCGTTAGGCTGCCATTGGCCGAGACGGGCGCATTGAGGTGCGGAAGGCCGGTGACCGCCCGATAAGCGAGCAGGGAGCCGGCGGTGGCTGAATCGTTCACCAGGACGCGAGTCCCATCCGCAGTCGCACCGGGGAGGACGGTGGTCCACTCCAAGCCGGCGCCGCCGCCGCCTTGGAAATACAGCAGGCGGAGCGGATAGGCACCCGCGGCCGGCACGACGAACCCGAAGTCCACGCTCCCCATGCCCTTTCCGTAATCGGCTTCACCGAGCTTAGGATGCGCATCAGCGCCGATGCTGGCGACGAGACCGGAGTTCGTCACCCAGAAGTCGCGTTGACCGAAGTCACCATTCACGACCAACACCGGGATGGTCACCGCGGCGCCGCTGCCGTCACCGACGAAAGGCAGGCCAAGATCCGGCCTGTTGATGATGATGGCCGCCAGGGCGCCGTTGGTCTGGAGGTTGTACGCCAGATCGTGGACGCTAAAGCCGCTCGGGCAACTGGAGTAATCGGCGACCCCGATTTTGTTGGTCAGGTTGACCACGCCCGGCAGGTTCGGGCAAGGCACCGGGACGAACACCGCGGGCCCCGAGACTGAGGTCAGAGGCAGGGGGGCTCCATAGCCCGCGTTGCCCACATAGGTAGCTACCGCTGCCACATCGGTATCGATGCCAGGGCCGGTCACATGCAGCGCCTGGCGGGAGACGCCCAGGCCTTCAGTCACCCGGAAGCCGTCGTCGCTGCTCACACCCATCTGGTAGAATCCCGCCGTCGGAAACACCACGTACGACTGGAAACCAGCCGCGTAGGAGTTCGGTTGGCCGGTCACGCCGGGAATGCCTGGCATCGCATAATCGTAGGTAAAATCGCCCGTGGAGGTGACCATGTTGAAGTCAACCGCATTGGGCCAATACCAGATATTGTTCGTGACGGCTGGCATGCCGCTGGTGCTGCCGTTGACCGTATCGGCCACGTTGTTGCCGTACCAAGGGAAATAGAGGTCGGCCAGCAGGGCATTGTGGCTGTCCAACTGGTTGGCCGTGGCGTCACCAGCGTCCCCAACCGTGTTTGCATCCACTTGTGTGACTTTCAGCACGAATCCAGGTTTGGTCAGGTCCACGGAACCAGCCGGAGACCTCAAACCCGCATCGAGGGTCACGTACGGTTCCACCACGAACGACCAGGAGTTGCTCCGTGTCAACGTTGCGTTGTCGCTCCAAACCAAGGTGGCGGTGTTGCTGCCCGGTGCCATCATTTGGTTCACGCCAAGGGCAAGCGCCACCGTGGTGGTGTTGCCGGACTTGCTGACGGTCGGGGTGGTAAGCGAGCCGTTCACCCTCAGTTTGACTGAGGCAGGATTGACCTGCGTGCCGCCATCGATCAATTGGAGCTGGACGAGGTCAGCCCGGGCGGCGGTGGCGCCGGGATAAGGGATGACCTGCGAAACATAGGGCGGCAGCGCCGGTCCGGCATAGAACGCGGTGACGCCGGTGGCGTTGGTCCCGCTCGGGTCGTTGAGGAGAACTTTCGTCCCGTCGGCTCGGACGGTGAACCACTCCACGCTCGAGCCATTCCCCGCCTCGCCGTTGCCGTTGTACCAAAGCAAACGAATTGGATAGATGCCGGCGACCGGCACCACGAAGCTGAAGATCGAATCCGATGCACCGCGGCCACCATCATACTGGCCAAGGCTCAAGGCCAGGCGATCCTTGGGATTTGGCCCTTCAGTAACGGCAAACCCGTCGTCACTGTTCACACCCATCTGATACACACCCGCGGACTGAAACCGCACAAAGGCCAGGGCTTCCAAGGCCGAATTGCCCGTCAGTCCGTTGCCGCCGGGGATGCCAGGGAACGGCTGGTCGGGATTCGCGTTGGCCGTGGTGAAGCTGCCCCCATCATTGCCGCCGCTATAGACGCCGGTGATGTTAAAATTGATCCCGCCGGTGAAGTCGATGTAACCGCCGTCGGTGGCGGTGGTCAGGTCCGCATTGTTGGCCCCGTGCAAACCGGCCAGTTGTTCGTTCGCCCAATAGACCCGGTTCGGTTCGAGGCCCGATTGCCACGGCAGCACCCGGAAACCAGGCGCGGTGGTGTTCACGCCGGAGGTGACCACATCCGCGGCCGGCAGAACCTTATAGGCCGGGGTGACAAAACTCCGCGTCCCACTCAGCGTCGCGCCGGTGGTGTCTTTGAAGGAAACCGTCAGTTGGTTGGTCGAGCCAATCGTCAGGAGCGTGGGATACCCATGGTAAACAACCGTGGTCACCGATCCGTTTTTTTGGACGGAAGTGGGAGTCAATGATGCACCCCCGTTGATTTGGAGCGAAATCGTACTCGTGTTCACCACACTGGGGCCCGAATCGTTGATCGTGAACGAGCACCCGTCCGCAAGCCCGGTGACCAGGCCCACCGACGCATTGATCGTCTGGGTGGTGATGGCGATGTTATCGATGTTCTGGTTCTCGTTGAAACCGCCCGTCCGACCGGCGACCATCAACCGGCCGGGCCCGGGGATGTAGCCGGTGGCGTGGTTGGTCAGCATCTGCTTGCCTTTGTAATAAACGTTCAAGCTGCCGCTGGTGGACAGATCGACGATCAGATGCGCCCAGCCCAGCGAGTCTGGCGAGCGGGTCCCATCGTTTGGCCCGGTCTGGATCGAGGTTGTATCGGTGACTGAGCCGTTGAGCGTCGGCATGGGGAAGAAGGTCAGCGCGCCATCCACCCGCAAATCGATCCCCGCAGTGTCCCCACCCCCGTTTGAATAAACGTCAAAGCCAACCGCTATGCCGGTTGTGGTCCCCTCCTCCGGGCCTTGGGCGTTGCCGCCGCCGCTCGCGTAATTCACCGAGTTTCCGGGGTCGGTCAGCGCCGGGTCGTTCGCGCGCGCAAAGGCGATGCAAAAGCCGTCGGCCGGCGTGGTGCTGCCATTGCCGATCCGCACATCGGCTTCCAGGTGGAACCCGCCGACAATGCTGCCGTTATCAAAGTCCGAGAACACAATGGCGCCCACCTGGCTGTTGGATGCGGGCGTGATCTGCAAATACCCGTCGTTCGCGTTGGTGGCATATCCCGTGCCGCCGTAGGGCAACCATCCGGCACCGAACCCGTAGAGGGTCGCCAGCCCGCCCGCCGTGGGGTCGCTGTTGAAGTCAAATAAAACGGTCGCCGACTGAGCCGAACCGGCCCAGATCAGGCCGAGCCCAATGAGTGAGTGGATCTTACTTCGCATATATTTTCCTTCTTATGATTCCGTTTATTAGTGTCTTGGAGGTTGAAAGTCTCGATGCCACAACAGATTCCGACGAACACCCGCTCGACGGGACGCCAAGTAACTGGCTGTTTGTGGTACGGGACATACCGGAGTGTAACTCTGAATCCCCTGCCCCTAACAAGGAAAATAATCGCTGTTGGTGATCGGCCGTTCCTGGTTTGGGTCCGGTAACACTGTAACAACCCGCATAAACATTGACCACA